>DATFAS010000272.1:0-6966 GCA_035254305.1 Bacillota bacterium | reverse complement strand
GGGTTTTCACATATTCGTACAAGATATAAATATTGCCCTTTTGTAAGTTCATATTCTTTAAATTCTATATTACTTATAGAATCTAATGCCCTTGCTATCATTCCAATTTCACGAAGAATTTCCTTCATCATTAACTCCTTAGTACATGTTTTTTGTTGCAAACTCAATAAAAATGGAATATATTTAATTTACCTTAACTTTGTTGAGTTTGCAACAAAAAGGTAATTATACAGAAGTCAATAAAAGATTTAAGATTTAGGAAAGGTTGATTTTTTTATGGAAGCTAAACGTGTTATAACTCAAAAGCAATTAGATGATGCTTTTTTTATTAGAAAAGCAGTATTCGTTGAGGAACAAGGAGTATCATTAGCGGACGAATTTGATGAACATGATGTGTTTGCCGAACACTTACTGGTTTATTTTGAAGGTCAACCGGTTGGCACAGCTAGATTACGAACTGTAGATGAAGTAGCTAAACTCGAAAGAATCTGTATATTGGCTCCTTATCGTAAGTATGGTCTAGGTAAATTAATCATCCAGACCCTTGAACAGTTAGCTATTGAAAAAGGGTTGAAGCAAGCAAAATTGCATGGACAAACACAAGCGAAAGGATTTTATCAAAAGTTAGGATACGAAACAAAATCCCCTGTATTTATGGAAGATGGCATTCCCCACGTCTTGATGGTGAAAAGTCTTTGAGCAACCAATTCATGAAAATCATAATGGATCTGACATTGCGACGTTTCTTGTTTTACACATTAGGAATCCTCGTTTTAACTTTTGGGATTGCATTGACGATCCAATCAAATATGGGAACAGGACCTTTCGATGCTCTTCTTGTTGGCTTGTTCAAAACATTTGGAGTAACCATAGGAAGTTGGGAAATCGTTGTAGGTCTTCTGATGGTTCTGTTTAATGCATTTGCGGAACGTCGCAGACCCGAATATCTAGCATTATTAACTTCATTCGTTACAGGAATCTGTATTGATTTTTGGCTATTTGTCATTTCTGATTGGGTTCACCCCCATCAAATCATTAGTAAAATATTCTGTTTAGTTCTTGGTTTAATAATCGGAGGATTAGGAATAGCTGTAAATTTGCAAGCAGATTTTGCACCGAATCCAATGGATCGTTCGATGCAAGTTGTAAGAAATATTACTGGTTTAGATATTGCTATTTCCAGAGCATTAATCAGTATCGTCCTTATAATCCTTGCTTTTATATTTCACGGACCAATCGCAATCGGAACTATTTTGTCTGCTCTTTTTACAGGGACGGCAATTAAATTTTTCATCCCTTATGTTGCAAAATTAGATAAAAAATGCATTGAGCCTCCCAAAAAAATATCCATTTAATCTTAACAATGAATAAAGGAGCCATGATTAATATTGGCTCCTTTACAATGGAATCCTGTCGTATTATGAGGTCAGCCAGTTTTGAATTACCCATAGAATATAGCAGCACCCACATTCCAGCGTTGTTTTTAACAACTTACGATTTCCACCATAAAGAGACAGGAATGAATAGTTTTTCGGTTAGTGGAACCGTTTCTCCAATTTTTGGGGCAATGAAATTCACATTGGCTTTCTTCGCTTCTATTAACATTCGTTCTATCGGTTCTGTCCAACCATGATAAGCAAGCGTAAAAGCTCCCCAATGAGCTAGCATCATATTTTTCCCATTTAGATCTACATGAGCCTGTACAGCTTCCTCGGGGGTCATATGAACCCAAGACCATCGTCGATCATATTGGCCGCCTTCAATTAAAGTGATATCGAAAGGTCCATATTTTTTCCCAATTTCTTTAAAGTGTGCATCATAACCACCATCTCCACTGGTATAGAGACGTGTATCTTTTCCAAGAATGACCCAACCACCCCAAAGGGTCGTATCTCGATTTAAAAGCCCCCGTCCAGAGAAGTGCTTGGATGGAGTCAATGCAACCGTTAACCCCTGGTACTTCGTTTCATCCCACCAGTTTAGTTCTGTAATTTTTTCTTTTGCCACTCCCCATCGAATCAAGTGAGCACTTACTCCGTAAGGAACAAAGAAATGATCGACCTTGTCCTTCAGCTTTCGTATAGATGGATAATCTAAATGATCGTAATGATCATGAGTAATAAATACAGCATCAATAGGCGGCATTTCATCAATAATATGCAGCATATCTTCACTGTAGCGTTTGCTTCCTACAAAAGAAACGGGCGAAGCAACTGGACCAAGCATGGGGTCTATGAGAATTTTTTTACTATCAATACTAATCATAAAAGCAGAATGACCAAACCAAATTAGACTATCTTCATCACTATTCATTTTGTTCCAATCAACATCAGAAACAGGAATTTTACTAGAAGGATTACGGTCTTTACCACCTGAAATCAAATCCTTAATCATAGAGAAGTAATCCGATGCACTCATATCCATTTTTGTTGGCACCTGATTGACAAATTTCCCGTTAACATAATGATCAAACTCACGATATTCCTCTTTTTGTTCCTTACTTATGTTACCGCCGAATACTGGAGCTAGGTTTATAAACAAAGTAATAGCAACAAATAATACAAATAATACAACTAAAAAAATGAATATATACATCATTATTTTTATCATTCATTTCCTTTCTGTGGGCTTAAAACCTTTATTAGTAAAGACTATACTTTAACTAACCTATATCTTCAACTTGAGATCTGCACAGTCCAATCCGCTTCTTTAATCCACGTTCGATTTTCCGAAATCTATCCCTACCGTAGTACCAAAATAAAAGCCACCTACTATCCCAGCGGTCTGAAAGCCAGCTAAATAATCATGAACTAAATTTGAGGTTGAGCCGTTAATTGTGGTAATTTTTCTGTCTAAAAAAAACTCACATAGTAAAACCTGAAAAATCTCAATAATTCTGATTACAAAACATTACAATTCGTACTATAATTTAAATAACTTGTCAGATGATCAGATCAAATTAGAATTTTTTAAATTATTAGGGGGACTACTAATGGAAAATACAAACACTTATGCACATCTACTAACTAAGGAAATGGCTCAAGAGATCTGCGATATTTTATATGATGAAACCAACCAACCTGCTATCATAGTAAATAAAGACGGTATTATAATTGCAGCAATTGACAAAAGGCGTATTGGGAATTTCCATTCTGTGGCCAAGAAGGTTGTAGATGGAGAAATCCAAGAAGGAATCGTAAACATTGAGGAAGAGGATTTGGTTAAAGGTGTTAGAGCTGGGATAAATGTCCCGATTACCTATAGGGGAGAACGCCTTGCCAATATAGGTATTACGGGAGACCCTAGGATTGTCCGTACCTTCGTTGGGATTGCCGTACGTGTTGTAAAGCTATGGTTGGAAAATAAAGAAAAGCTAGACCTTATCACCTCAACAGTTAGTCACATTAATCATAACCTTCACCAAATGGTTGCTGTCATCCAACAATCAACTGCTGCTGCTAAAGAAATTGCCAACGCCAGCCAACACACCTATCAAACAGCTGTTGCATCCGGTGAAAAGGTAAAAAAAGTAGAAAACGTCTTGCAAATGATTAAAAGCATTGCTTCCCAAAGCAATCTCATTGGTCTCAATGCTGCAATAGAAGCAGCAAGGGTTGGAGAAGCGGGAAGGGGTTTTGCTGTAGTTGCTAGCGAGGTCCGAAAACTCTCTGCCATGAGCTCCGAATCCGTAATCGAAATTCACGACGTTCTGAAAGAAATACAAGATATATTCCAAACCATAACCAAACATATTGAAGAAAATAATACCTTTAGTCAAGAACAGTCAGCATCCCTATCCACTATATCAGAAAACATAACCTCCATTGAGAGTTCAGCATCTAGCTTAATAGAATGTTTAATGAAATAGATGAAATCCAGTATAACCGGAGAATTGGCTTATTAGGGGGTAAAAAATGCCCCCTCCTATGAAAAACCAGCCTTAGAATCATTTCTAGAGGCTGGTTTTTCTTTCATCATTTTTCATTTATTAAATGATGGACTTTTTCAATGCCTTCGTTTCAATCAGGCGGGTATTTTTTGATTAGAGAAGGAACATTTATCTGCCATGGCAGATTGGGAGATTGAAGTCACCGACTCAGCCATAGCCCCTTTCTCCGATAAGCTAATAATGACGCTAACTACCCTTCTTATCAGTACAGGGATTGGTAACTATGGACTAGCGATGTCAACAAGTACAAGAAAGGATTTGATGTATTTTTTCCCGTCTTACTGCAGAAATTGGACTGTATGCCAAGGATGGAGCAGATATCCTTATGCAACATGGATGGCTGGAAAAGGTTCCGGGAGCAGTAGTTAGAGAAAAGTTAGGAGTGAAATAGGGGTAGTGTTAGGAAAATGTTAATCTCCGGACATTGTACATCGTCAGGTTTGCAAGCACGAACTCAAACAACGCATATAAAACAACTAACCTCTCCAATGCATTAACATCATATTACATCTTTATAAGCCTGTACAGCTTGCTCAGGTGTCATATGGGCTATTAATAATTTTCAATGACCTCTTTGCTTCGTTTCTTATGACCAATTGACTATCGTTTTGTTCGATTTCCGTAAGAATTTTAATAACATTAATGTCGTTAAAACTTTCAAATGCTCTGACCAATTTCCATCGAATAATGCTATCGTTGTAATTGTTCCTTAAACATAGAATAAGTGCATCAATAATTTGATTATTAGAATGTATTTTTTTATAGAAACAAATGAACCCTATTGCATCAATAACTTCTCTAATTGCAGGAATGTTATTTGTCTTTAGTACATCCATTAAAACTGGTAGAATATCTTCTTTCATATGAGCCAAAGTTCGGGCGATAATATCCCTAGGTAAAGGATAACCTTTCTTATTGAAACCAATAGTAGGTAATACTGTATGTTGATTATTGCCTATCTGTCCTAAATATTCGACCATAATCTTTGCAGACTTAACATCACCTTTTAAAAGTGCGTCACATAATTCAATTTTTGTATAAAGTTTTTTCTCTTGTTTAAGAGTATGAAGAAACAAACGAATCAAATCATCGGTCAAATTATATTTCTCTGATAATATTTTCACAGCGATCGTTCTTTTATATGCTTCTTTGGATTTAAGCATTTCCAATAGTTCAATTTGTGTATGATTGCTATATTGTTGTAAATCTTCACTTGTAATCTTCCCACGACTTTTTAACTGAGAATCAGTACTTTTCATTTATTCCCCCTATATCAATCGTTATAAGGTGATACTCTAAGACTATCCCATCTGAATTGAAACGGTAGTGCTCCAATTTCAGAGCACCAAAAATATGTTTCATCGATCTCTACAATCCCTAAAATGTGTCAAAGTCCACTTATTTTAGTGCAAACAGCAGCTCATGTCATGCAAGAACAGACGGGAATATTGTTAGATAGGCACCTAGAATAATTTAGTTTTTAAAAGAAAATAACCTGAGTCCGTATCCATACAGGAATCAGGTGCTTGTTGTGTCCCCCTATTTCCATCAAGTATGGAGACACACCTGTATTGTCATGACCCTTAATATGTTGTTAGATATACTTGTTATTCGTTCCCCATCGTGCTAATGTCGATCACAAATCGGTACCGGACATCTGAAGCTAGTACGCGTTCCCAAGCTTCATCAATCTGATTGGCAGAAATAACCTCGATCTCCGGAGCAATGTGGTGTTCCCCACAGAAATCAAGCATTTCCTGTGTTTCACGAATGCCACCGATCATAGAACCAGCAAACGACCGGCGACGAGGGATAAGGGAGAATACGTTAAGTGACAGCGGCTCTCCTGGCGCCCCAACGTTGACCAGTGTACCGTCCAATGCCAGCAATGACAGGTAAGCGTTAATATTGATCTTCGCACTCACAGTATTTACAATTAGATCAAACGAACCAGCCAATTTCTTAAACGTCTCTGAATCACTTGTGGCATAATAATGATCTGCTCCAAGCCTCAAACCGTCTTCTTTTTTCTTCAATGTTTGTGATAAAACAGTTACTTCTGCCCCCATAGCGTGAGCTAGTTTCACCGCCATATGTCCAAGCCCACCAAGTCCTACAACAGCAACCTTCTTGCCAGGTGCAGCTCCCCAATGGCGCAGCGGTGAGTACGTTGTGATGCCTGCACACAATAGCGGAGCAGCCACATCAAGCTCGAGGTTGTCCGGAATTCGGACTACAAAATCTTCCGTTACGACGATGTGGGTGGAATAACCGCCCTGCGTATACTGCCCGTACTTATCAACAGCTGCATAGGTACCCGTCATTCCATTGAGACAGTACTGTTCCTCTCCCTTACGACAGTTATCACACTCTCTGCAGGAGTCAATCATGCAGCCTACTCCTACCCGGTCGCCAACGGCATACTTGGTGACTTCCGAACCAACCTGTGTAATAATTCCGGCGATCTCATGCCCTGGAACGAGAGGATATTGCACCGATCCCCAATCGCCCCGAGCTGTATGTATGTCAGAGTGGCAAATACCAGCGTACTTAATCTCAATGAGGACATCATGCGGTTGAAGATCCCTGCGTTCAATCGTAGTGAGCTTGAACGGACCCTCTGGACTGAATACAGCACGTGCATTAGTAATAATCATATATAACCTCCTGCAATCCATGAAATTTGATTCTTTTCAATCCTATTTAATTAGGATTCTCGGACAATTTTCGTTAAGGACACAACACTCGTTAGTTAGTGTGTTCAGTCCAAAACAACATCTGATAATAATTATAAATAGAATCAAGATGCTTTCAATGGTTAAAACAACGTAGTTTGTTGATTACTCAACAAATTACGTGAGGTTGTTCATTATCTTTTAGGGAATTCTGGTAACTACCCTAACGCAGGGATCTTCTAATTTGTTAAATAGGATTTCTAAAATTATGGTTGAAGAAATTCGCCTATATATAATAAGATAACGTTATATCTTTTATAATGTTTCACGAATGGAGGTGGC
>DATFAS010000271.1:0-6341 GCA_035254305.1 Bacillota bacterium | reverse complement strand
ACTCCCTCTCTTTAGTTATTAAAATTACCATTAATTATAACATTCTTCTCCTTTTCCAGTCGGTAGCCTTACGGTTTGTTTAGTATCGTGTCAATATGGTATAACTATCCATAATCCCAAATAAATTAAGGTGGTAATAATAATGGAAACAGGTAAAAAAGTAACAATTTCGGTAGAAACAACAGTTCATGCACCAGTTGAAAAAGTGTGGGAATATTGGACAGAACCACATCATGTAACAAAATGGACTTTTGCTTCTGATGACTGGCATGCACCCTATGCTGAAAATGACTTAAGGGTTGGCGGAAAATTTCTTACAAGAATGGAAGCAAAAGATGGAAGCTTTGGATTTGATGCTGGTGGAGTTTATGATGAAATTAGAATAAACGAATTCATTTCTTACACTATGGGAGATGGAAGAAAAGTTACAATCTCTTTTATTAGTCAAGAAAACAATACTAAGGTAATTGAGGCTTTTGAAGCAGAATCCACCCATTCCATAGAACAACAAAAAACTGGCTGGCAGGCGATTCTAGACAATTTCAAAAAATATAGCGAACTTTCTAAAGAAGGTTAGGGAAAATCTATAGAACCTGCATTGAAAGGCAACTTTAAACCTTCCAGAGGGAAGGTTTATTCATGTTAACCATATCCCATAATAGAACATTCTATTGTGTAAAACTCCGATACTTCAATAACCAAAAATAGGAGTAGCCATAAACAGCTACTCCTATCGACATTTGTTAACTAGTATTTTCTATTAATTATTTTACAGTAATATTACCCATCATATAATTATCATGAGTCATTGCCCATTTACCACTATCTTCATCACAGCTTTCCATACAGTTCCACTTAAATGTACCCGTTTTTGACGCGATGAATTTGTAAATGGTTACACCGGGATCGCCTTTTTTCTTACTTCCTACCACCTTTATGTTCACGCCAAGATCACCCGAGGTTAAAGTGTGTTCTCCATCATCAAAATTGTATATAGTAAGCTCTACAGGAGTATTTGCGTTTATCGTTAAATCCCCAGGTGTAAAGGCATCATGCAGCTTTCCATCTGCGCCTAACTTCATTCCAGCATTTACAACGAGAGATACATGTTGAACATTATCCTTTACAACATTAATCTTTCCGGTCATATAGCCATCATGAGACATCGCCCATTGATTGTTTTCACTATCACATTTATCTGTACACATCCAATTAAAAGTACCCTCTTTGGTCGGTGTAAAATCTGCTTCCGTTACACCAGGTTGCCCTTTCTTTTCAGAGCCGTTCACTTTCACATTAAGACCTAAGTCTTGAGCTGTTAGTGTGTGTGTTCCATCATCATAGTTATAAATAGTGAGATGGGCTGGTTTTCCAACAGTTACTGTGAAGTCTCCATTAATAAATGCATCGTGCAGTTTTCCGTCCGGTCCAAGTTTCGCTCCAGGTTCTACTACAAGATTTACATTTTGAATTTGTTGTTGATCATTTTTTGTCGTGTCACTTGCCATTGTAGTAGCAGCTGCCTTTTTCGGTTGATCTGCATTTGTTGGCTGTGTAGATGATGATTGACTGCACCCAGCCAGGGTTAATGAAGCGAAAGTAGATAATAGAATAGCTCCCTTGATAAATTTGTTTTTCATTTTGAAACCCCCTTAGGTTTAATCAAATTCACTTGAAAAGTATAGCACATAACAAATACACAGTATTTGCCAAGACTTTTTTAAGTTCAATTGTCCCAGAGGGTTGCGGATATAAATTAGAATTAAATTAGAATTAAGTTAGAGTTTTAACTTGACAACGATACATGTTAAGTCGAATCCCATAAAATAACAAGAATAAGGAGCAGTAAAATTCACCTGCTCCCGAGCAAATCCAAATTACCATTCGTTCTATTTTTGGAGGATCTTCTCCAAACGTCTCTGTCCTTGTTCTGCCGTAGATATCATTTCTTCAAACAATTCTTGAACTGTAGGGATACTATTAATTAGTCCAATAACCTGACCGCCCCACCCGAACCCTTCTGCATTATAACCATCATAAATAAACCTGCAATTGGCTTGTCCGCTAATCATATTTTTTAGATCTTCATAAGTGGCTCCACTTTGTTCATGATTAATAATATTGAGTGTAAAGTCTGATCTAAGAACACGCCCCGGAGCACCTAATGTCTTTTTTATAATTACTGTGTCTGTCTCTTTTGCATCTAGAATCGCTTGTTTATATTCTTTGCTTGCTTGAAAACACTCCTGCGTAGCAATGAAGCGAGTACCCATTTCAATTCCTTCTGCGCCAAGTGTAAGAGCCGCCAATAAACCACGTCCATCACCAATACCTCCACTTGCAATTACCGGAATGGATACAGAATCTACAACACGAGGAATAAGTACCATTGTACCAATATCCTCACGTCCTAAATGCCCTCCGCCTTCCTGTCCAACCGCCATTACCGCATCAGCACCTAGTTCTTCTGCTTTCTGTGCTTGTCTAACACCCGCAACAAGGACAAGAGTTCGAATATTTTCTCCCTTAATCCGTTCAAAAACAGGTTGTGGATTCGCTCCAGTTATAGAAATCGCAGGCACCTTTTCTTCAATAGCAACTTCGAGCAATTCCTGATAGTGCCCGTCATGTCTTGCAATGGCAAAACTTACGGCAAATGGTTTATTAGTAAGCCTACGTACTTTACGGATTTCCTCCCGAAGTTTTTCAGGCATACCTAGCGTTGCCGCAGTAATTTGTCCAAGTCCACCTGCATTCGAGACAGCCGAAGCTAGTTCGGCATAAGCCAGGTAAGCTAATCCTCCTTGTATAATCGGATACTCAATTCCAAAAATCTCAGTCACTCTTGTCTTCAATATCTCTGCCCCTCCTTTTATATTTGTTTAAATTTCTATCGCAAGTGAATCCAAGATGACTAAATATTACTTACAATTTTACCATTATATTACAAAGAGAGACTGATATTTTTTGTGAAAAAAATTATTTAAGTGCCTGCCCAATAGTTCTGTAACAAAAATAGGCGTAGCTATAAGAACCACCCCTATGCTAAAGATTCCCATTAGCACGGTCATCCTAGATATGTTTTTCACGAATATAATACAATATTTCAGCTATTATTGTACTTTGATGGTTTTTGTTACTTTCCATGTTTTCTCATTCCGTAATCTCCAATGCACTTGATAGGTAATCGATGTGCTCGTTACTCTAAATACCACAAAGTTGATGATTCGATGCACACATGCAGTCTCAAAAGGTGCTCCTCCACCACCAGATAAAACATAAGAAGTGCTTCCTCTTTTATCAACACTGAATCCATGAATATGGCTAGTTAAAATAAGTGGTATTTTATGAGGATGTTTATCGACTACTCCTTTGAGAAATCTTTGGGTCTGGTTTGGACCCATACCATGTGTACCCCAACATTTGTTTATGTCTGGTGGAGCGTGAAAGGCAATGATCGACCTTCCTGAACGATTACGCACTATAGCTTCCATCGCTGAAATATTTTGGACGTCAAATCCATAGTGGACGTCTTTTATATTCTTATTGTTCTTTCTAGGTATCGGTGGCAAATCGGTTATGTTATTCTCCGCCAAGACTTGAAAGTTAAAACTAGCAGGAACACGAATCACAAATTTATCGGGTCCGAATTTTTCATGAAAATTGGCCAGATTAAATTGATTTTTTGTTTTATCAGGCTGATAAACCTCATGATTTCCCGGAATCACAAAAAAAGGTATCCTATCGCTTACGGGGCCAATAATGCTCAAAAAATTATCAAAGTTCCTAATAGTACCTGTGTTGGCAATATCTCCACCATGTAAAACAAATGCGGGAGTTGACTTCAGTCCATTGATTTGTTTAATAATGTCCTTCAATTCTGGCGCAATTTGATTTTTCCCACCCGTCCCTCTCGTATCCCCAAAAAATACAAAAGTAAATTCATTTTTCTTCTTCATTTTTTTCAATTTATCTAACGATTGAGTATTTAATTTTGGCAATCCATACCCTCTCCTTCATTTTAGCTACTATACCTTATGTATATTTCTACTAAAATGCTTGGACTCTACTATATGGCCAAAAAGATAGACTTCCTTTATTGGAAGCCTTTTTTTCTTGCTATTTAACTATGAGAGATGGAAGAAAAGTTTTTTCATGTTAACCGTATCCCAGAATGCATCCTTCCTGAACTATTGAACCTCGTTACTTAACAAAATTTCCCTTTAACCCAAGCAAACGTCTAGTCAATTATTGCTGTGGAGCATTTACTATATAGAAATCAGTTAGCTAAAAATAGGAGGAGAAGCTCAATTGAAATTAAAAAAACGGCTCCGCCCATTTGTCGACAGACTCCCTATTCCCAGCGTCCTCAAACCCGTATCACAAAACCTGAAAAATACAAATTATGTGGTAAGAATGAAGGAGTTTCGCCAAAAACTTCACCGAGATCTACCTCCAACCCGTGTATGGGGATATGAAGGGAAATTTCCAGGTCCTACAATTGAAGTAAAACGAAATGAGTTTGTACGGGTTTTATGGCTCAACAAGCTACCTAGCCGTCATCTTCTCCCCGTGGACAAAACCCTTCATGGTGCCAACAAGGGGGCTCCGCAAGTAAGGACGGTTGTCCATGTGCATGATGGCGTCTCGCCTCCTGATAGTGACGGCCATCCCGATGCATGGTTTACGAGGGGATTTAAGAAAACCGGACCATTTTTTAAACGAAAAGTATATCGCTACCCCAATCGCCAGCGAGCAACGACCCTCTGGTATCATGACCACGCACTAGGGATCACACGCTTGAACGTCTACGCTGGGCTAGCGGGATTTTACCTTCTTCGCGATAAAAACGAACAATCACTAAATCTACCTAAAGGTAAATTTGAAATTCCTTTGGTTATCCAGGATCGATCTTTTAATCAGGATGGTTCATTGTTTTATCCAAAAAAGCCAACGCCTGCTTCTCCTAATCTTCCTACCCCTTCCATCGTCCCTGAATTTTTTGGGGATACAATATTGGTAAACGGGAAGGTTTGGCCTTTTTTGGAAGTAGAGCCCCGTAAATATCGATTTCGCCTACTCAATGGTTCCAATGCCCGCTTTTATACATTAACCCTCACTTCAAATCAGCCCTTTATTCAAATCGGTACAGATGGAGGACTTCTTCGCACACCCGTAAGCGTAAAAAAGATCATGCTTGGACCTGCCGAACGTGCTGATGTGATTGTTGATTTTTCAAAGTTTAAGGGTCAAACCATTACCTTAAAAAACAGTGCGCCAGCTCCGTTTCCGGACGGTACTCCTGCTAATTCCAGATCGACGGGTTTAGTCATGCAATTTAGGGTGACTCGTCCGTTAAGCAGCAAAGATACCAGTACGGTTCCCGGCCAACTCAGTCGAATCGCCCCATTATCAGTGAAGCAAGCGAGCAAAATCAGAAATCTGTCTTTGGTGGAGAGCAAGGATCGATTTGGACGCTTGATGTTACTGCTGAATAATAAGAAATGGAATGAACCCGTTACGGAAAAACCGCACCTGAATGGCGTGGAAATATGGAACTTGATAAACACCACGCCCGACACACACCCCATACATCTACATCTCGTTCACTTCCGGATTTTAAACAGGCAACGTTTTAATGTAGATCATTTTAACAAGACAGGAAAACTTGTCTTCACTAGACCTCCTGTTCCTCCGGTTCCGAATGAACGGGGACTTAAGGATACGGTCAGGGCTAACCCCGGTGAGGTCACTCGCATTATTGCCCGCTTCGGGCCTTTTAGTGGAAAGTATGTTTGGCATTGCCACATTCTAGAACATGAAGATCATGAGATGATGCGGCCGTTTTTCGTAAAAAGGAAAAATAAATAATATCCTCCCAAAACGTAGGGGGGATTTGCAACGATTAATCAACGAGCATGATCGTTGCCATCCCGAAGCTGATGAAGGATTTTACTATTTTAGCCACAACAACTCGGTGGCTGACAACAGGATTTAAGTTAGTAAATGGCGTTCTAATTCCAATCACGGCCTGTATTACAATATTTCGATATACCCTTCTGTTCCATGCACGCGAATTCGCTGCCCATCTTTTATCCGTTTGGTAGCATTTTCTACTCCGACAACTGCTGGTAAGCCATATTCGCGTGCGATCACTGCTCCATGAGTCATTAATCCACCGACTTCGGTGACTAGCCCTTTTATAGATACAAACAAGGGTGTCCAGCTAGGGTCAGTAAAGGTGGTGACTAAGATATCTCCATCCTCTAGTTCAGCTTCTTCCATGTTTAAGATGACACGTGCTCGTCCCTCTATCACTCCAGAAGAAACAGGCAGACCTA
>DATFAS010000270.1:0-9942 GCA_035254305.1 Bacillota bacterium | reverse complement strand
CCTGAATTATTCATACTTGCACATTAGCCTAGAAATTGAAACCAAGGATGTAAATTTGATATACCATTGTCATTAATTTCGAAGGTGTTTCCTGAATTATGATAAAATCTTACTTACCGGCCTCAAAATTTTGGTATTTTTGGGCATACTACCCCCTTGGTCTAAAAATAGGCTTTTCAAATATTTTGATACGGGAGGGAGATTTATTCTAGCTTTAGCTGTTGAATTCGCTGTAGCACTTCCCAAAAGAATTCTTGGTACACAAAACTAGAGGACAATTTATAGTATAGTGATCTGCCTGATTTCACTAATTTACTGGCAACCTTTATCAGCCTTGTTCGAATGGTTTCGATTTGTATGCTTTGTTGTCCTTCCGGAAAGCAAAGTGTACGGAGCCAATTTGTTAGGTTGTATGCCAACAGACTCAACATCATCTTAGATTCATTTACTTGGAAAGAGTGGCTGTTCATTTTATCCAAACCAAAGCCATTCTTTGCTTCCTTGATATAGTTTTCCATCGTGCCTCTTTTCTTGTATGCACTGACGATATCCTTGGGAGAAAATGCGTCTATCAAGTTGGTTACAAAGAATAAATGAGTGAAGAACAATTCACCCGCAGGGCGAACGGATTGGATGATCACTTTTCTAGGTTTAGACCATGATTTTGCTTGATACTCGGTTTCCTCATAATAACACTCTGTTCGTGTTGTATCAGATGGTGCAGAGGCAGGATGTAATTCATCCGCGAGACGTTGCAAATTGGCATTTGATTTTAAACGGATGACATAATTTACCGACTCATCTTCGCATAAATCATACAAAGCTGGGACAGCAAAACCACTATCCCCCCGTAAGAATGGGATAGTCTCTGGAAATTTTTCGTTATAATGCTCGATAAGGGGTTTGACAAATTCCACGACACCGTTGGAAGTATAGACATTTCCCGGTCTTAGTTGAGCTTTTAGAAAATCACCTGTTATGCCATCAAAAGCAACCAATGGATGGAAACCAACTGTTCCGTAATGGGAATTGTAAGATGCAGATTCTTGTTGTCCATACGTATCGGCATGTGTTGAATCCAAGTCAATGATAAGTGCCTTTGAATCTCTAATTTGATGTACTTTGTCTAGAAGTTCTTGATTAGCTTGATTGAGTTGCACAATAGATTCGTTATCAAACCGTGCAAAAAAACGAGATAAACTTGGTTGAGAAGCTAACGCTTCAGTTCCAATGATTTGTGTGAACACGGGATCATTCGTTAATTGATCAGCGGCATCATCTTCGAAATAACCAGCGATAATTTGATAAATCTTTTGACGAAGCAAATTTTCATTCGAATGAAAATAATAAAGTCTTTCGTCTTTTAGTTGTAGGTATTTAGTTAAAGTATCTGAAAACCTGATTTTCTCATCGAATTCTCTAAAAATAAATTCTCCTGTATCGGAAGAAAGGGAGCCTCCATCATTTGATAATTTAATCTGACGATTGAATTTTAAGGTTAATTGCAGTAAAGTAGCCATTATAAGAATCCTTTCTGGTGGTTATTTCGTCGTTGTTTTAACCTTATCAGAAATGGATTCTTTTTTCATTTATTTGGTGAATGACTAAATTAGCTGGGTTACCTGATAAATGAGCATTTACAAGGTTATCAGTAAGTTACTATGAATAATTCAGGTTTAATTGTGTTAAATAACTACCATAACTATTTTTTCTCTTATTAAGTTCATTTTCGTAATAGTCATCACCATTTTTATAAAAAATCTTCGATATTTTTTCGTAATTCATTGAAATCACCTGCCTCATTTTAAATTATAGCCCTTTTTTAAATTATATAACCAATTTATCTTGCTTCAAAGAAAGAAAATCTACATTTTTTACTCTTTTAGTTAATTAACCTTTTAAATTCATGAATTGAATTTCACTTAAGGAACTCTTAAGATAATGAACAATAACCTAAAAAGTCATTAGTTATAGAATAAAAACAGTGCCCTGGTAATCGTCAGGGCACTGTTTTTATCCGTTCCTAGGAGCTTTTCCCCCTATTTAATAGTTAAAATCTTTTCTTTTTGTCTGATCTCCTTCAATCATTTCAACTTCTCCATTATCGATAGCATTCGTAATGGTGTTATAACTTACTCCAGCGAAAAGGATTAATTCTTCAGCAGAATACTGTGTTAATTCTATTTCGGTTTTTTTGTCCATTTTGGTATCTCCTTATTGCTTCGTTTTCCATCTACCATTTTTTACGGAATTTCAACATTTAAACCATCGCCCGAAGTTCTTTATCATTAAAAATCTATTAAAATGATAACTCGTTAGCGTGAAGCTGATTGTTATAGCAACGATTATAAAAAGAAAACGCACCCCTCACCTTATAAAAGTAGAAGGATGCATTCGAATATTCCTTACTGAATCGTATAGCCGCCATCAAGCACAACGGCTTGACCTGTCACTCCTTTAAGCTTATCGCTTGCCAGAAAGATTGCATAATCCGCTATTTCAGTAACGGATAAAAGTCGTTTCTGAGGAACGAGGGGATAAATCACCTCTTCCAAGACTTTCTTTAATGGCACCTGGCGGGTTTTGGCTAAATCCCCCAATTGATTCCGAACAAGCGGTGTGTCTACATAACCAGGACAAAGAGCATTTACCGTAATACCGTCTAATGCCCCCTCGAGGGCTGCTACTTTTGTAAGCCCGATTACTCCATGTTTTGCACTATTATAGGCTGCTTTTCCCGCGAATCCAACCAATCCATTGATAGATGCCATATTAATAATTCGACCATATCTTTGGCTCTTCATAATAGGAAAGGCATATTTAATCCCTAGGAAAGGACCTATTAACATTACTTTGATTAATTGTTCAAATTTCTCTGTAGGAAACTCTTCAATTGGAGAGACATATTGAAGGCCCGCATTATTGACTAATATATCTAATCTACCGAAGCTTTTAAGTGTGGCATCAATTGATTGCCGCACTTGTTCCTCATTCGTCACATTACATACAACTGGTATAGCTTGATGCCCATGTTCCTGTAATTCTTTAGTTGCTTGTTGACAAGCCTCCTCGTTCAAATCTGCAATAACAACCTTCGCACCTTCACGAGCAAATCCTCGGGCGATCTCAAGACCAATTCCACTGGCCGCCCCCGTGACTAAAGCTACTCGTTGTTCTAACATCCCTGCCATGATGGTTTCCCTCCTGAGAATTTTCTATTATTCCGGATAAACTAAATCTTCAACCATCCGTAATGCCTATCCCAAATATCTCCGATAATGAAGTCCTTCTAGTCCCTTTTGTAAAAAGCCTTTCTTCTCCGTGCATTGAATGGTTTCTATTGATTTTTATTGAATCCCCGTTATACTATAAACCCCAATGATAAAGAAGACTGCAAGGGTTTTAATCACCGTAATGGCGAAAATATCCTTATACGATTGCTTATGAGTAAGACCGGTTACTCCCAGAAGGGTAATAACTGCCCCATTATGTGGGAGTGTATCCATCCCACCAGAAGCCATCGCAATTACCCTGTGCATTACTTCAGGTGGAATATTAAACTTCGTCATAGCCTCCACATACTTATCTGCCATAGCACTCAATGCAATTCCCATCCCACCTGATGCTGATCCCGTAATACCAGCAAGTGAAGTGGTCGTAATAGCACCGTTTACGAGTGGATTAGAGAAGGTATGCGAAATTCCATTACTTACAACAGTGAATCCTGGAAGTGCAGCAATAATCCCACCAAACCCATATTCAGAACCCGTGTTCATAGCTGCTAGTAGAGCCCCCCCAATACTTGCGTTAATTCCTGATTGCAAATCCGTCTTCACACGCTTCCAATCATATGCGATAGTAGCTAAAATTCCTATCACTAGGGCCAACTCCACAGACCAAATCCCCACTACGCCCGACATCTGCACTTTACCAAATGCCTTAAGTCCGATCGCTTCGAAATCAAATCCATTAGGGTACCACCTAGGTAAAAAAACAGTAAAAAATTTATTCATCACTCCAACAAGAATTAATGGGACAAAAGCAAGAAACTGGCGAAATGGGCTACTTGAAGCTTCTAACAAAGCCATAGGAGCTTCTATTCCCTGTACAGTAGACGTAACTTCAGCCTGCTTAGATGAACCATAGTAACCTTCTCCGGATTTTCGAGCCTTTTTGCAGCGATATTCTAAATAGGCAAGCCCTATCACTAGCACAAACAATGCGCCAAGTATACCTAACATCGGTGCAGCATAAATATCTGTTTTGAAAAAGGTAGTGGGTATCACGTTCTGAATCTGTGGTGTTCCAGGCAAGGCATCCATAGTAAAGGTAAAGGCTCCTAATGCAATGGTGCCCGGAATTAATCGTTTAGGAATACTGGCTTCTCTAAACAATGTAGCTGCAAAAGGATAAACAGCAAATACAACAACAAATAAACTAACTCCGCTATAGGTTAAGATGGCGCACAACACAACAATCGCAAGAATGGCTCGCTTAGCACCGACAAAACGAACTATGGTTTTAGCAATGGATTCAGCTAATCCAGACATTTCGACCACTTTTCCAAAGATTGCCCCAAGTAGAAAGACTGGAAAATATGACTTCACAAACCCTACCATCTTATCCATGAAAACATTCGAAAAGAATGGAAGTACATAGCTTGGTTCTGTCAGAAGTACAGCGAACAAAGCACAAATAGGGGCAAATAAAATAACTGAAAAGCCGCGATAAGCTACAAACATGAGTAACCCTAAAGATAAAAGAATGATTATTAAGTCCATAACATCCTCCTTAAAACATGATAAAGGACTAATCAACCAATTAGAAAGCGCTACCAATTTATCTTTTAATTAGCTATGAATGTAGCCTCCCTCCATTTCTTTTCAAAATATAAACAAGGATCATAGTAAAACATGGAGCAATTGTTGAATAGAAAATATGAGTCCCTATTATTCTATTCCCTACTCTCGGAAAAATGTTTTTTTGAATGGCAGCCTTACGTTGCTCTTTTTACAAGTGAGTTGGTTACCAACCTTTATTCATAAATATACCCCCACGGAATGTTCGATCCTTGGGGGTATGCTTATTCAGGAGTTGGGATCATACTCCGATATCAGACTAGTACAGAAGAGACTTAATGGGTTGACCAGCTTTTATCCTAGAAATTATTTAATGGATCGATATATCCTAAACGCTAAACCGACTCGTCGATTGTCTCAGTTGATTCGCAATGTCATTAAGTGATTGGATCGAGCTTGAGATCTCTTCAATCGATGCAAGCTGCTCTTGTGATGAAAACATAACTGCTTGTGTATTCGATGCGGTTTGTTGTGCAATACTTTCCATTTCCTCAGCAGTTGCCAATACTTGCTGTGAATTCGCAGACATCTCTTCTGATACAGCCGAAACCTCTTCGACTTGAGCAGATACAGCTTGAACAACATGAAGAATCTGTTCAAAAGCAACCCCTGCATTATGTACAACTTCTATTCCTAGCTCCACATCCTCATTTCCTCTTTACATGGCTTCTACAGTTAGCTGTGTATCTGTTTGAATACGTCCAATAAGTTGGCCAATATCATTGGCTGACGCTTTACATTGTTCTGCTAATTTACGCACTTCAGCTGACACCACGGAGAAACCCTTACCATGCTCCCCAGCTCTCGCCGCCTCAATCGCCGCATTAAGGGCAAGGAGATTGGTTTGATTAGCAATCTCTGTGATTGTATCTACTATATTACTGATTTCCTTAGAATGCTCTGTAAGTTGTGTTACAAGTTCACTAGATTTCCCTACAGATGAACGAATGGAATCCATTTGCAAGACTGCCTTCTGAACGGCTTCATTTCCTTCTTTAGCTACGTTAGTAGCATCTGTAGAGGATTGAGAAACACTAGCAGAAGATTCAGCAATACGATGAATACCTATGGCCATATCCTCCATTGCCTTCGTACTTTCTGTTGAACTTTTCAATTGAACATCTGCACCACTAGAAATCTCAACAATCGCATTTGTAATTTGATTAGTAGCTAGAGTTGTTTGGGTTACTCCATTCGATAAATATCCTGAACTTTCCACAACATGATCGGCACCAATATTCACTTGTTTAATGAGCTGATTTAGCCCTATAATCATTTGATTAAAATGCAATGTCAATATACCGACTTCATCCTTAGATTGGTAGTTACCACGAACTGTTAGATCACCCTTTTCCGCCTTAATCATAAGCCCTTGCAATTCTTTGATCGGCCTTGTAATAATCCGAACAATAAATAGTCCGATTATCGTACTAATAATTAAAACGCTGATTGTAATCCAATTATCCGTGCTTATTATGCTCTCTGATTCTTTTGTATTCGTATTATACAGCTGATTAGCTTTCAGTTGTTTGTACTCTACTAATTCCTGAAGGTATTGATTTAATTGATCATTGTTGGGTTTGGATACTTGAACATATCCTGCGTATACTTCCGCACTTTTGTTGGTCATGGTAGAAGCATCCATTTTCTTCATTTGCGTTACGAAGGTTTGTTTATAATCCTTATATTTCGAGAACAGTTCTTGCTCTTTTGCATCAAGTTGGGTATTTTCAAATTTCTGAACTAAACTATCAATCTTTTGAGCTTTCTCAGCGATATCATTTTGTATTTTTTGCTTTTGGGTAGAATCCTCCAATAGCATCAACTCTGCTACATCGGCCTGAATAATGCGTTGATTCATTTGAATCTCATTCAGCCAACCGATTGGAACAAGCTGGTTTTCATATAGGTTAGCCGAATTATTATTGATTTTTATAAGATCGGTGTGGCTAGTAAACCCCATTGTAAGTAAAAAGATAATCATTATAGCTGTAAGCAAAAAAATCTTTCGCCCTATACTTATATTACGTATCATAAATTCATCCCTTTCTAATCTTCAATAATATGTATGTAAATTGTTCCAGTCGATCTTTCGTATTTCTTATATTAAACAGCTTAAATGAAAAATTATTGAATGTAACCTTAAAATTAGCTTAATGTTTTCCTAGGGAAAACTAAATGGTTTATAATCTATCAACTTATATTGGTTTATTTCCAATATTTTTGGGGTTACCCCACCTCCTTCCTACCCCGTATACTTTTTGTATAACAGGAAGGAGGAGGTTTACTCATGAAGAAATGGATGATTGGATTCATGACAACCTTTACTTTGATTACTACAGGCTTCGCCCAAACTGCACCACCTGTTGTAGCCGCTACAACCCAATCGGCACCCTATTTCGTTACACTTGGTGAAAAGTTTTATGGAACACCTTATTTAATTGGTGCTCCACGTTATTTTACCTGGAACGGTAAGATAAACCCTTCATTTACTGGTCAATCCTTTGATTGTAGTTCTTTTACCCAATATGTCGCCTGGATGGGGCTTGGGGTTAAGCTTTCAGGAACTTCCTATGACCAAGGACAGAAGGATGGTTATTTCATTCCTAAATCTAGTTTACGATCAGGAGATCTCGTATTCTTTACGACAAAAGACAAAGCTTCTCTTCCAAAAGGAGATCCTAATCGTGTCGGTCATGTCTCTTTATTCGCTGGATATGGTGATGTGATGAATGGTAGATTCGTACCCGGGGGATCGTATCGTCCAGTTATGCTAGAGGCATCTACTTCTGCTGGAGTAAAATGTGTATACATGGATACAGCCTATTGGACCAACTATTACATAGCCTCAAAACGTATTGTTTCATGGTAGGCTCTAAGTAAAGAAAACTTGGCTGGCGCCAAGCCTTTAGGCGCAAGTGGCAGCCTAGTTGCCCTTATGCGGAGGCGGAATTCATATTATTTATAAATTCGCTAGACGCCTAAAAAGCCTTGATTTCCATCCCTGGAATCAAGGCTTTCTTATGACTTAGCTATCAATGACATCCCTTCCTAATCTTTATAAATTAATTATGAGCTTCCCTATTAAAGGCTCTAGCCAAATAATTTTTTAACCATGGAATCATGAATCGATCAACGCCCCAAGCATAAGCAACTGGACCAGCGAAAAGAAGGAGAACTGCTAAAGTATAAAGAATTGGATTTGTGCTTGTTGTTCCTGCCAACATAAAGTTAAGATTCATAAATGCTCCGGCTAATAGGGCAATTGTTGTAAAAGTACCGAAGATTAATCCTAGTCCAACCAATAATTCACCGATAGGCACTATGAAGTTGAATAATTCTACGTTAGGAAGTGCAAAGCCTTTTAGAAAAGCAGCATACCATCCTTGAACGGCTGGATGTTCACCTGTCGCACCTTTAAGTGCTCCTTTTAAAAATCCTGTTGCATCAAATCCGTTTGTTAATTTTTCGATGCCTCCAGTAAGCCATTCATATCCTAACCACAATCGAACGAGTGTCCAAATAGGGGTTGTTGCAGTACCTCTTAATTTTTCTAGCATGATCAACAGATCCTTTCATTCATAAAGTATTTGATGAATTCGATAGCATTTATTCATCTTTCTTGATCGAATCATTTCTTCATCTCCTTTCAAGTAAAGTATAAATCTACCTTGTTAGTTTGTGATTGTTTTCACATTTATTTAACAACATTATTCATTTTTTGGACAATCATTATCCACACAAGATCCAAAAGTTACATTATCAGCCTGCCCATTATCATTCTCATAGAAAAAGAAAATAGCGTGATGATTAAATCACGCTTCAACTCTAAATCTATTAATGTCCCATTGTTGCTCCGCCGTGATCCATGCCGTCCTTTGTCACACGAAGGATAGCAACCGCACCTTTTTGTGCATCATTGAATTGGTGAGTAACAATCGGATAATCCCCTTCCTCTGTAACAGTTACCTCTACCACAGCCCCCCCACTAGCAGGGAGTAGTATAGTTTGTAATCCATGAAGAGCATTTGCAGGATTGCCATCTACATAAGCGGTATCCATTATAGTACCAACAATATGGAACGAACTCACTTCGTTAGGTCCAACATTTTCAATATAAATCCGAACCTTATCTCCGACCTTTGCAAGGAGTGGATGTTCTTTAAGACTGAATGTATCACCGTTTGTATTTTCTTGGCCTTCATTCAAAGCTTTAGCCGAGAATACAACTTGCGAAGGTCTACCATTCATGAAATCATTCATATCATTTTCTTTATACCATTCATTCTGTACCAAGACATACTCACGATTAATTTCTTTATCTGTAGGATATCCATTCTTTGGTTTGACAATGATCGCACCATGCATTCCATTCGCTATATGTGCTAGAACAGGCTTGGTACCACAGTGATACATGAAAATCCCTGGATTGTTCGCTTGATAGGTAAACGTACCCGATTCATTAGGCATAACATCTATAAAATTCTTACTTGGTGCGGTATGAACGGCGTGGAAATCCATTGAGTGAGGGATCTTGGGATCCATATTTTTTAATGTAAAATGGATCGTATCCCCTTCATTGACTACAACAAGTGGTCCAGGTGCTTGCCCATTGAAGGTCCATGCATTGTAAGTTACGTTCTTATCTATTTGAATATTTGTAATTTGTGCAGTCATTTCTACATAAACATCTGTACCCTTACGTTCCATTTTTAACGGTGTAGGTGCTTGATTTAACTTCTCTGGAGCAGCCTGCGTAGCTGCTTGGGCCTTCGGAGTTTCGGAAGCTGTTGGTTGCGTTCCACATCCTGCGAGTAATAATGTTGCACTCAAACTGATAGCAAGTGTAGTTAAAATTGTGCGTTTCATTTCCAATTACCCCATTTCGTTAGGTTTTGTTGTTTTGGGGAGCTCCTTATGCCTCCATTATAGGGGGGTTAAGAGGATAACTTTGTGAGGAAAATCACAAAATACCGTACTCTCTGTTACAAACATGTGAAATCATTCACAAGTAATAATGTTAATAAACTTTATTAGATGGTAAAATCAGGATAAGTAACTTACCTTTTTTTATGATAATGTT
>DATFAS010000269.1:0-7370 GCA_035254305.1 Bacillota bacterium | reverse complement strand
GAGTTAAGGGTATTCCCGCATAGGCAGGTGCAGCAATTCCAGAAGTAATCCCTGGAATAATTTCGAATGGGATTCCATGATCTACACAAACCTCTGCTTCCTCGCCTACTCGACCAAATATGCAAGGATCGCCACCTTTTAGTCGAACAACTTGCTTTCCTTCTTTCGCTTCCTTTATTAAAACAGAATTAATTTCATCTTGTACCATAGTATGCTGATTCACAGACTTACCACAATAAATCAATTTAACATCTGGTTTAAGATCTCTTAGAAGCTTTGGGCTGGCGAGACGGTCATGGACAATCACATCGGCACGTTTTAATAATTCCTGACCTCGAACTGTTATTAATTTGGGGTCGCCGGGACCGGCACCAACGAAAAATACTTTTCCAGTAGTCATTATTGTTTTCTCCTTCGTCTGTGGATACCCTTGTCTTTCTTAAAAACGTGATGTTTCAACCACATATCCAACCCCGCCACGTTCCATTGGCTTCTTTTGTACAATACTTAATTGTTGAATCTTAGGGGGGACAATGGTATGTCTATCGATGTGGTTCTCAGCATAAGTAAACGCCAATTCATCTGAATCAGCCATCACTATGACTGTAAGTAACTGATCGTTAGCCAGAACGACTTCAAGCTTATACATAAAAAATTCTTTCTTGTGCTGTTCCATATTGTCCCCCTTGTTTTAAAGCTACTAGGCTGTTACCATGATTTGATCGAATTGCTTCTGAATATGGTCTACACCTACGCGTTCAACATACTTCCAATATGCTTCACCATCTAGTCTTTCCTCTTTATATACTCCAATTAATTGAGCAAGAACTGGGCCTAATTTATCATGAGTAACTCTAGCTTTTAGCTTTTCATTAAATCTAGCACTTTCAAGTGTACCTCCAACGAATAGATCGAAGGCTTCTACCATACCACTCTCTGTTTTAACTAATGCACCTTGTAATCCAATATCTCCAATTTGGCGTTGACCGCAGGAGTTAGGGCATCCGACCATATGAATGCGTAAAGGTGTATCTAGTGCAACGGTTTGATCTAGGTATTCAGCTAAAGCTCTCATTCTTTCTTTTGTTTCTACAATGGCAAGATTGCAATATTCTGTTCCTGTGCAGGAAATCGCATAGGCTACGAATGTGTTAGGATTAAGCTTAAACCTATTTTTGATTAAAGACTCTTCTTTAAACTTCTCTACATTTTCTGAAGAAATGTTACGAATTAATACGTTCTGAGAATTACAGGTTCCGATCGTTCCATCTCCATATTGCTGTGCAATCCGTGCTAATTCTACTAATTCATTGGCAGTCATTCTTCCAACAGGAACAGATAGACCTGCATAATAGTAGCCTGCTTGCTTCTGTTCATGAACCCCGTAGAAATATCCAGCCTTCCAGCCTTCTGTAAGATCTGTACCAGCAGTTTCTAATTCCCCTGTGATCTTAACCAATTCTTCACGGAATTTCTCAGGTCCCCAGTCAGCCATGAGGAATTTCAATCGAGCATGCGTTCTCTTCTCACGATAACCGAAATCACGGAAGATGGTTGTTACTCCCACAGCCACTTTAAGAGCTTCTTCTGGCTGACAGAATACATCAAGCTTCTGTGCTAAATATGGTTTTGCAGAAAGACCTCCACCTACCCATATATGAAATCCAAGCACTTCTTCTCCATTAAGTACCTTCTTAGCTGGAGTGAAAGCTAAATCATTTAGTTCAGCATGTGCTGTATTATAAATATTTGCAGAAACAGACATTTTATATTTCCTTGGTAAGTTAGAGAAATCTCGATTTCCTCTAAAAAATTGTTCTAATTGTGCAACAATTGGGCGTGTATCAAGCGTTTCATTCGGATCAATCCCTGCTAAAGGGTTTCCGATAATTGTACGCGGGCAATCCCCACATGCTTCTGTAGAAGAAAGTCCAACAGCTGCTAAACGTTCAAAGATATCAGGGAAGTTCTCAATTGTAAGCCAGTGAAATTGAACCGCTTGACGAGTTGTTACATCCACTAGATCACGTCCATAATCCTTACCAATCCCTGCAAGTACAAGTGCTTGTTCATTCGTAAGGATTCCACTTGGAATACGAACACGCATCATGAAGTGACCATTATTAGGACGCTGTTGATAAACCCCAGCCCACTTAAAAAAGTCAAATTCACTTTTCTCGATTGAATCAAATCCCTCTTTGGAATATTTATTAACAATCAAATCAAGGATATCTAATCCGTCTTTTTCGAGTTTTGCTAACTCATTTTTATTCAACTTAGGGTCACTTGCCCATTTAGCCTCGTATGCCACTTGAATTCACACTCCTGTTTTAATTGAAAGTTATCTAATCGGAATTATTGGTTTAAAGTGTATAATAATTCCTCGAATCCGTCAATGCTTTTCTCATCTTTTCCTGTATCCACACGGTGATGAGGGGATGCGGAAGAAGTGTTTTACCATCATAGATATTACCCACTAACTTCCTAGGAATAAGTGATTGAGTAAAATATCCCTCACTTAAAAAGACAGGAACAGTTATAACCCGATTCCCCTTCATGAGTTCTAATGAAGTTGAACGAATAGTATCAGGATGAAGAGTGGCGTAACTTGCCCCTTTAAAACCGAATTTCGATTTTAGAGAATGACATAAACGTTGGAGTAGAGACTCCCACTTTTCCCCAAAACCCTGTACCTCACTACCATGTCCTATTAGCAATAGCCATTCATCGATCGGTGAACGGGATAAACAAGTTATTCGTTCCGCGAGAATTTCCTTAACAATTCTGTCATCCTCTAGAGGTGAACACCAAACAATCTTCGAAGAATGGGGGATTGGAGTTAAGTCTGTTTCAACAGTTGGTTTTAACCGGATACCCAACATATATTGAATTTCGTCTAAATGTGTGCTTCCCATTGTCATAAACATAGGAATCACGATGATCTTCCTCACTCCTACCTCTTCAAGCCTCATGATGCCCTCAGCAATACTTCTGCCCGGAACAAGCTCCAAAAAACTGATTTCCATAGGCTGTTCTAAGGATAAGCCCCTGACTGCATCTTCTATATAGGTAACCCATGTAATATCCCGTGAGCCATGTGCAATGAGTAATATACCTGATTTTTTCATAACACGTTCTCCAAAGAACCAGCACCAACATAACATGAAGGAAGTTGGAAGATCTCATTCCATTTTTGTATCAACTTATCCCTCCTCCACTAAATTCCGACTTAATTCATATGAATAATATATTTTATTTTTAGAATTATTGTCAATAGTTTTTTCAGAAAATGAACAATACGAAGGAACAGGAACGTATTCCTAACAATATTGATCTAGCAGCTTTTGGACTTCTGTATCTCTTTGCTTATAATTTTGAGTTCTTGTCCATTCTTTAAATCTCTCATCAAGAAGGGCTGAAAGTAGTTCCTGTTTTTCCTTCCTATCTAGAGAAAACGAATGAATCTTTCTTCTCACCTCTCCTAAGAAGGCCGTATATTCCTCATATTCATCCCCAATCCAAGCCTCCATCTCCTGACGAAGCTTCTTGCTTAAGCCTGGGTAATTTCCCCCTGTTGAAATGGCTATAGTTAAATCCCCTCGACGTACGATCGAAGGGACGATAAATGTACACAGATCCGGTCTATCGACCATATTAATCCATTGTCCAGGCCCTATGGATTGATAAACCTCCATATTAATGGTTGGATTATCTGTAGCAGCAATAACAATGGTAGCACCAGCTATATCTTCACCCTGGAAATTTCGTGCTTCCCACCTGACCTTCCCTTCCTCCACCCACTTTCTAATCTGTTCTGTACATTGAGGACTAATCACGGCAAGCTTTGCTCCAGCAGAAAGTAAAGCTGCAATCTTTCTTTCTGCAACCCTACCACCTCCAACGACAACACATGGCTTATCTTGCAAGAAAATAAATAATGGGTAGTAATTCACAATTCGGTCTCCCTTTACACATTTATTACTTCCATTTTAGACCATTCCATAGGAATTGCTAGGCACCAGCATATTTTTTATACATATGATGTGAGAAAAAGGGGGGCTATTTATGGAATTTATGAATGAGGAGATCATGAAAAACTTACAACAAGCAACTGAACGCTTAGGTAAATTAAATGTAGATCAATCCAACCCATGGCAATCCTTGAATCAGATGCAACAAATTTTTGATCAAAACTTTTGGAATCGACTCACTGACCTGACAAAATTTAATATAGTTAAGGAAAGCATATCTCAAGATACCGTTTCGAACGTTTCTGATAAGAAACAGGAAAGTGAAGTTCATCCAGAAGAGGATCCCTCAGTTGATGTCTTTGAAACATTAGGCCGTATCATTATTTGCTGTGATCTCCCCGGTCTAGACAAAAACAGTTTGAAAATTTCTCTGTTAAATGGTAATCAAATTGTTGTACAAGGAAAAATTAAAGAACATCACCTTGCTGAATATCGGATAAACACCGAGAGATTTGAAGGAAGATTTTCACGCCAAATTCAACTCCCTAGGTATATTAACCCTGATACAGTAAAATCCAACTACCGCGACGGCCAACTCGAATTAAGCTTTATGAAAACTGAACATCACCGGAAAAAAAGTGAGGTTCAAATTGATTTATAGCCCTTCCTGTTAAAGTTGGTTCGAAGAGAACTGCGATGATCTCGAATATACTTTTGAAAATTCCATTTAGAGATGAACTCTTTCACTGCAATTCTACCTAACTGAACTAACTGTAGCTTAGTTTCCATTGGAAGATCAAAATCAGTGGATCCTACCTTAATTCCTTTAATAAACACCGTTCTCGCTGCACTATGTGAATCAATGTACCGGTTATCATGACCATCAACCATTGTTCGAACTAATGAGATGCTTAGATCAATCGGACCTAGAATCTCCTTTGGTTGGGGCATGAAGGAATGCCCAGATAGTCGAAACCCAATGGTAGGCCACATAGGTGGATGGTCCTGATTATCAAATATCCATATTGGGTAATTACTAAGGACTCCCCCATCTACAATCACATTCCCTGAAAGCGTAAGTGGACGAAGGATAAAGGGTATAGAACAGCTCATACGTACTGCTCGGGCAATTGAGAAGGCACCTGGTTCTATATGGTAGAACGAAAGGTCGTCTGGTAAAATCGAAACTCGATTATTTGACAAGTCAGTAATTATAACTTTTAATTTATTTTCACCTAAATCGGAGAATGTTTGAATACCTTTTTCCTGCAAATGTTTATCTAGCCATGTTTCAATAATATCAGACGAATAGATTCCGTTATTGAACTGTAGGCTGAGCCAGGGACCAACTAATGGAATCTTACAGATCCCAGTTTTCTTTTCAATTTCCTGAAAGGGAAAGGATAAGAACAACTCCATTAATTCACGACTTGAATAGCCTACGGCTAACAATGCAGCAATGATTGAACCAGCCGAGGTTCCAGCTAGATTCCCCCAACTATAACCTGCAGACTCCATTTCCTCAATAGCGCCTAGAAAGGCAATTCCACGAACTCCGCCACCTTCAAACACCGCATCCACTCTCATACCTACTCCCCTCCCCTATCATTGTATAAATAGGACAAAAGGAGTATACCTTTAACTATAGACACAAATAGTTTTGAAGGAGATTTAAATGAGAAAATTGATTATTCCTGTTATAAGTGTGATTTTTGTATTTTTAGTTGGTGCTTTTATATATATTTATCCACAAGAAAAGTTGGACATGAGCTTCTCCCACTTTGCTGTATCCGATATAATTCGAGAAATGATTAAATCCAAAAATCTCGAATTTCACTTATCTGAGATTGATGTCAACAACTTAATCAAACCCAAATTGTCCTCAACTTCATTGGGAAAAGCAGATTGGGAGATCACGGGTACACACTTTGAATTAAATAAAGACCAATTAATCGCACATGTTAATTTGCGTTATTTAAGTTTCATCCAAATTGGAACCACCACCTATTACCAATTGACATGGGAGAAACCTGAAATTCAGCTTCACCCCCAATATACCCAAATCCGCAGTCTAACCCTACCTAAATCTTGGTTTTCCCCACCTGACCAAAGTGTATCGTTAGAGTCCATGCTACCTTCTTTCCTGAAGGTGGAAAATGTTCTTTTTGAACAAAATGACATCACTATACATTTGCGGTTATCCTAGAGTAAATAGGTTTCATATATTTTAAATAAATGAAAGTTATGCAAGACCCTCTTTAAAACCACCGCCTAACAACATCAAAAGTTTGGTTGACTCCATTCAATAAGTTTGAGGGATAGCCGCTAGTCCTAGGGTCCTACAGGGCTCTTATTCCCTCCCTTACCTCGCTATTTTAAGAAATAAGAGCCTGCCGAACCCTTATCTCATCCGAATCCACTAGATCAGGGGGATTAGCAGGTCATTAAGAGCCTACAGGGCTCTTATTCTCTCCTTCACCTCACTATTTTAAGAAATAAGAGCCTGCCGGACCCTTATCTCATCCGAATCCACTAGATCGGGGGATTAGCAGGTCATTAAGAGCCTATAGGGCTCTTATTCCCTCCCTTACCTCGCTATTTTAAGAAATAAGAGCCTGCCAGACCCTTATCTCATCCGAATCCACTAGATCAGGGGATTAGCAGGTCATTAAGAGCCTACAGGGTTCTTATTCCCTCACTACCTCACTATTTTAAGAAATAAGAGCCTGCCAGACCCTTATAATTGTGAGTCTAGGTGTACCTCCGTACAGACATCGAACAGTACAGAGGCAATCCTAAAATCCAATTATTTCTTTTTAAATTTACTTTTAATATCATCAATCTGACTTTTCGTTATCCCATGACGGAGCAGCATTGAAATTAAAGGCAATGGTGATTTACTTTTGGCTATTCGTTTAAATTGTCTCAAATACTTAGTAAGATCTGCTTCTGTATAAGCTTTTCCCGATTGATCAAGTGCTGTTTGAATGACTTTTTTTATTGTATTATCATCGTCCCATTTGTCCTTAGGCATCTTCTTGACAAGATTAATGATGGACCCAATATCCATATCCTTACTCTCCCTTCAAGACAAGATGCTATACTGTATTCGTAATGAACCTGCTTGGAACTAGGAAAAACGCCAAGATTTCAACTTGGCGCTACCCAAAATTTCTTTAATTACTGCTGTATCCGCCCATTGAGGAACAAGGGTTACAACAATGATGTCCATGGTGTCCATGATGGGTATACGGCATATAAGAATCTTGAGTACAATATCCGTATTTCCCATATTTAATGGATGAGGATGAATCGGCATAGGAAGATGTAGACTCTTCCACTATTCCACATAATTTCAAGTAATATCGATATTTCTTATGATGATAGTCTCTTTTCATT
>DATFAS010000268.1:0-80264 GCA_035254305.1 Bacillota bacterium | reverse complement strand
GAGATCATTCTTATTAAGGATAATTTCTCCTGTTTCTGGATGACGAACCGTTGCAAACGATGTTCTACCTGCAACACGATCAAATAGGTTCTCGATTACGTTCTTACCATCCTTAATTGGAGAAACGATCAGACCTTTATCAGTACCACAATCTAGTTCACGAACAATAACGTCTTGTGCTACATCTACTAGGCGTCGAGTTAGATAACCAGAGTCTGCTGTACGTAATGCAGTATCCGCCAAACCTTTACGGGCACCGTGTGTAGAGATAAAGTACTCTAACACTGTTAAGCCTTCACGGAAGTTCGATTTAATCGGTAACTCAATGATTCGTCCAGATGGGTTTGCCATCAATCCACGCATACCAGCCAACTGAGTGATCTGAGATACGTTACCACGGGCACCGGAGTTTGCCATCATATAGATAGAATTGAACTTATCCAAAGAGGTCATCAATGTCTCAGTTACTTCATCCTTCGCTTTACTCCACACAGAGATTACTCGATCATAGCGTTCGTCTTCTGTGATTAATCCTCGACGATATTGCTTCATGATCGTTTCTACCTTTTCTTCGGCAGATTGGATAATATCAATCTTTTTCTCTGGTGTTTTAATATCGGCTACAGCTACAGTAAGACCTGCTTTAGTAGAGAATTTAAAGCCCAATTCCTTGACTCTATCCAACATGACAGAAGTCTGCGTTGTTCCAAAGCGACGGAATACCTCACCAATAATGGTTCCTAAGAAGCTCTTCTTAACAGCATCCATCTCTTTTTCGAGGTTTTTATCGATAAATTCTTTAACATTGACGGCTGGATCAAAAATGAAATAACGATCAGGAATCCCATTTTGCAGATTACTCTTCGTTGCTTCGTTAATATAAGGCATATCATGCGGGAAGATTTCATTGAAGATAATCTTACCCGGAGTTGTAACAAGTAGTGCATCCTCTTGCTCTGGTGTGAAGGACGATTTACCAAGCGTGTTTGCTGGAATAGCAATACGGGCATGGAGCTCAATATGTCCGACTTCATAAGCATGGATCGCTGCATTAGGAGCATGGAATAACTTTCCTTCCCCACGTGCACCTTTCTTCTCAATGGTTAAGTAGTAGCTTCCTAACACCATGTCCTGGGACGGAGTAACAACTGGTTTACCGTCTTTAGGGTTCAAAATGTTTTGGGCTGCTAGCATGAGAAGTCTAGCTTCTGCTTGTGCTTCTGCAGACAATGGTACGTGAACGGCCATCTGGTCACCGTCGAAGTCAGCATTATAAGCTGTACATACAAGAGGGTGCAAACGGACTGCACGACCTTCTACAAGGATCGGTTCAAATGCCTGAATACCTAAACGGTGAAGTGTGGGGGCACGATTTAGAAGTACTGGATGTTCTTTAATAACATCTTCTAGCACATCCCAAATCTCAGGGTGAACTCGTTCAACCTTGCGCTTCGCACTCTTAATATTATGAGCAAGTCCTTTGCTCACCAATTCTTTCATTACGAATGGTTTGAAGAGTTCAAGAGCCATTTCCTTAGGTAGACCACATTGGTACATTCTAAGGTTTGGTCCTACTACGATAACCGAACGTCCAGAATAGTCTACCCGTTTACCCAATAGGTTCTGACGGAAACGACCTTGCTTACCTTTAAGCATGTGGCTTAAAGATTTAAGTGGACGATTTCCTGGTCCTGTAACAGGTCTTCCTCTTCTTCCGTTGTCAATGAGAGCATCCACTGCTTCTTGAAGCATCCGTTTTTCGTTCTGAACGATAATATCTGGTGCACCAAGATCTAGTAGACGCTTAAGACGATTGTTCCGATTAATCACTCGACGATATAGATCGTTCAAGTCAGAAGTTGCGAATCTTCCTCCATCTAATTGAACCATTGGGCGAAGTTCTGGTGGAATAACCGGAAGAACATCTAGTACCATCCAGTCCGGACGATTACCTGAACTACGGAAAGATTCTAGTACTTCAAGACGTTTAATAATTCTTGTACGACGTTGCCCTTGTGCAGATTTCAATTCTTCTTTCAAAGAATCTACTTCTTTATCCAAATCAATCTGGGCTAATAATCTCTTGATCGACTCAGCACCCATTCCAGCTTGGAAAGAGCTACCGTACTTTTCACGGTAATTGCGATACTCTTTCTCTGACAAGAGTTGTTTTCTTTCTAAAGGTGTATCACCTGAATCAATCACAACATACGACGCAAAGTAAATAACTTCCTCTAAAGAACGAGGAGACATATCAAGGACAAGACCCATGCGGCTTGGAATTCCTTTGAAATACCATATATGCGACACAGGAGCAGCAAGTTCGATATGAGCCATTCTTTCACGGCGAACCTTTGCTCTTGTTACTTCAACACCGCAGCGGTCACAAACTACACCCTTATAACGGACACGCTTGTATTTACCGCAATGACATTCCCAATCTTTGGTCGGACCGAAGATCTTTTCACAGAAAAGACCTTCTTTCTCCGGCTTCAATGTACGATAGTTAATGGTTTCTGGTTTCTTTACCTCTCCATAAGACCAAGATCTGATCTTTTCTGGAGAAGCCAAACCAATTTTCATAAACTCAAAATTATTTACATCTAACAAGGGGCATGCCTCCTTTTGACCGGTTTTAACCCTTACTCTTCAGCGCCTATCCCTTGAAGGTTTAGATTCAACTTATCGCCTGTATTATCGTCTTCTTCATCGATTTCGCGCATCTCGATTTCCTGTTCATTCTCAGCAAGGATCTTGACGTCCATACCGAGACTCTGCAGTTCTTTAATCAATACCTTGAATGATTCAGGAACGCCTGGTTCAGGAACATTCTCCCCTTTAACAATCGATTCATATGTCTTCACACGACCAACAACGTCGTCAGACTTGACTGTAAGAATCTCTTGAAGAGTATATGCTGCACCATAGGCTTCAAGTGCCCATACCTCCATCTCCCCGAAACGCTGTCCACCGAATTGAGCTTTACCACCCAATGGCTGCTGCGTAACAAGTGAGTAAGGACCTGTAGAACGAGCATGGATTTTATCATCAACCATGTGTGCAAGCTTGATCATATACATTACGCCTACTGTTACACGGTTATCGAACGGATCTCCAGTACGGCCATCGAACAGAACAGTCTTTCCGTCTCTTGATAGACCAGCTTCTTCTAACGTATCGAACACGTCATTTTCCCTTGCACCGTCGAATACCGGTGTAGCAATATGAATGCCTAATGCACGGGCAGCCATACCAAGGTGAGTTTCTAATACCTGACCGATGTTCATCCGCGAAGGAACCCCTAGTGGGTTCAACACGATCTGTACAGGTGTTCCATCAGGTAAAAATGGCATATCCTCTTCAGGTAGAATTCTTGCGATAACCCCTTTATTACCATGACGACCGGCCATTTTATCCCCAACAGAGATTTTTCGCTTCTGGGCAATATAGACACGGACTAATTGGTTTACTCCAGGAGGTAACTCATCTCCGTTTTCGCGAGTGAACACTTTAACATCAACGATAATTCCTGATCCACCATGTGGAACACGTAGAGAAGTATCCCGAACCTCACGGGCCTTTTCACCGAAAATAGCATGTAAAAGTCTTTCTTCTGCTGTAAGTTCTGTCACCCCTTTTGGAGTTACTTTACCTACCAGAATATCACCATCGCTAATTTCTGCCCCCACACGGATAATTCCACGTTCGTCAAGGTTCTTTAAAGCATCCTCACCGACATTCGGAATGTCACGAGTGATTTCTTCTGGTCCTAGCTTCGTATCACGAGCTTCAGACTCATATTCTTCAATATGAATGGAAGTATAGACATCTTCCTTCACCATTTTTTCACTCATCAAAATCGCATCTTCATAGTTGTAACCTTCCCAAGTCATGAAGGCAACAAGAACATTACGTCCTAACGCTAATTCACCCATCTCTGTAGAAGGACCATCAGCAAGAATATCACCGGTCTTGATATATGAGCCTTTGGTGATTAAAGAACGTTGATTAATACAAGTTCCTTGGTTCGAACGGATAAACTTATGAAGGCGATATTTATCCAAATCTCCCTTTACAACCTTAACACCAGCTGGTAATTCATTTGGATTAAGATCCCCAAGCTTTACCAACCCTTCCTCAAGTGGAGAAATTCCCCAACTCTTAGGAACAGAAACAGTATTATTGTTTTCATCTACGAATTGAACTCTTCTAACCCATATTTCACGTGCAGTAACACGTTCGACGATTCCAGGATGCTTAGCTACAATGGCTACTCCTGAGTCCTTAGCTGCCTTATGCTCCATTCCCGTACCAATAAAAGGCGCTTGAGGCACTAATAAAGGAACAGCTTGACGCTGCATGTTCGCACCCATTAGGGCACGGTTGGCGTCGTCATTCTCTAAGAATGGAATCATCGCTGTAGCCACAGAAACCACCTGTTTAGGTGAAACGTCCATGAAATCTACTTTATCTTTAGGGACTGTAAGAATATCACCTTTACGACGGCAAATAACCGTATCGTTAATGAATTCGCCTTCTTCAGTAATAGGGGCATTAGCCTGTGCTACATTGTAAAGATCCTCTTCATCTGCAGTTAGATAAGCGATATCTTCTGTAACCAAACCAGATTCTGTGTCCACTTTTCTTCTTGGTGTTTCAATAAATCCATATTCATTAATACGAGCATAACTCGATAAAGAGTTAATCAATCCGATGTTCGGACCTTCCGGCGTCTCAATCGGACACATACGACCATAGTGAGAATGGTGAACGTCACGAACCTCGAAGCCTGCGCGTTCCCTTGTCAAACCACCAGGTCCTAACGCACTTAAACGGCGCTTATGTGTCAACTCTGCTAGTGGATTCGTTTGATCCATAAACTGAGAAAGCTGACTGCTTCCGAAGAATTCCTTAATCGCAGCAATTACCGGACGAATATTGATCAACGCCTGTGGTGTAATAGCATTTGCGTCTTGGATGGACATCCTTTCACGTACCACTCTTTCCATTCTAGAAAGTCCAATACGGAATTGATTCTGTAATAACTCCCCTACAGAACGCAATCTTCTATTCCCTAGGTGATCAATATCATCTGTATTCCCAATGCCATGTAAAAGATTAATGAAATAGTTAATCGAAGCAATGATATCAGCAGGTGTAATATGCTTTACTGACTTATCAATGATTCCATTCCCCATTACCTTGATAATACGGCCATCATCAATCGGAGAGAAAATATTAATGCTTTGTACTTCAATTTCCTCTTCCACAACCCCTCCACGAGGCTTCAGCTTGGAAATATTAAGTCCTTCAGATAGAAACTTCTCAAGTCTTTCCATCAAGCGGCGGTCTACTGATTGACCTGCCTGTGCAAGAATTTCACCAGTGCTATTATCCACTAATGTTTCAGCTAGCTTCTGATTGTAAATTCGATTTCGAATATGTAGCTTCTTATTGATCTTATAGCGTCCAACATTCGCTAAATCATAACGTTTCGGATCAAAGAAGCGTGACTCTAAAAGACTCTTCGCATTTTCTATAGTAGGCGGTTCTCCTGGACGGAGGCGCTCGTAAATTTCAATTAATGCTTTTTCCGTAGAATCGGTGTTATCTTTTTCTAGAGTATTCTTAATGAATTCATCTTCACCAAGAATGTTAAGGATTTCTGCATCAGATCCAAACCCTAATGCACGCAAAAGAACCGTAACGGGTATTTTCCTTGTACGGTCAATACGAACATAGATAACATCCTTAGCATCTGTTTCTAGTTCTAACCAGGCACCACGATTTGGAATAACCGTAGCTGTATAGGCCTGTTTTCCGTTTTTGTCTACTTTAGTATTGTAGTATACACTTGGCGAGCGAACTAATTGGCTGACAATTACACGCTCTGCTCCATTAATAATAAAGGTACCTGTCTCCGTCATTAATGGGAAATCACCCATGAAGACTTCTTGTTCCTTGACTTCACCCGTTTCCTTATTAATTAAGCGTACCTTTACACGCAGGGGTGCAGCATAGGTTACATCGCGTTCCTTCGATTCATCGACGGAATACTTTGGTTCCCCTAAACTGTAATCTATAAATTCTAGAACTAGATTCCCTGTGAAATCCTGGATCGGTGAGATATCCTGGAACATTTCCCTTAAACCTTCATCAAGGAACCATTCATAGGATTTCTGCTGGATTTCGATCAGATTTGGTAATTCCATTACTTCTTCAATCCTGGCATAACTCCTACGCCTACGATGACGTCCACTTCGAATCAGATGACCTGCCAAATCCATTCACCCCTCAAACCCGAGAAATTCGCATTTAGATGCGGCACTTGGTTTGTCCTCAAACACAACAAAAGCTTCAATCAATTGCAATGAAGCTTTGCCCTCGTATGAGAATCAAACATTTCCAGCAAAAATGGAAGAATTAACGTGAGCTATTAGTCGCACTTTTTTCATTATGGTTGGTTATTATATTACTATTTCCATAAAATAACCAATCCATTCATGCATATTTTAAAAAATTTCTTAATCAGTAAAGAAACTTTTTCGCCCCATCTTCTAGCCATCCGTTTTCAATTTGTACTTTTCCTCCTTCTTTTTAAGAAAAGCTTCTAGTAAAGTGAGAAACTAACCTTCATTCTTGCTGAGAAAAAGTCAAGCCTTGACAAACATGATTTTTTTGGCTTTTATAGCATTTTATAACGATACCACAATGAAATTTTACTGTCAAGCATTATCTTTTTAGTTATTCTTCTTTGTTGCCTTAAGGATCCAATACCCTTTATCCTGTGTAACTCGTTCAACTTTCTGATAAACTTCCTCTAGTTTCTTCACTGCAGATGGTGCCCCTTGCTTCTTCTGAATCACAACCCATAATGATCCACCATCTTTTAGATAATGCCATGAATCTTCTAAAATCTGATGAACAACCTGCTTACCCGCGCGAATTGGAGGATTAGTCAGTATAACATCAAAGAGTCGATCCTTACTTACATTCTGAAATTGATCACTGACCACGGCTCTTGCATTATGTATTTGATTTATTCTTATGTTTTGTTGGGCTAACTCTACTGCACGTTCATTGATATCTATCATCAGAACTTGCCCACTTTGCGAGAGGGATGCAGCAGTGATTCCTACAGGTCCATATCCGCATCCAATATCTAAGACATCGTCTCCTACATGAATCTCCATCTCTTCAATTAAAATAACACTACCATAATCAATGCGTTCACGTGAAAAGACTCCCGAATCCGTTTTGAATTTAAATGCTCGTCCACGGAGGTCAAAGACAAATTCCTTCCTATCGTGGTCTGTTGTAGGGCGATTGGTATAATAATGATCAACCATTCCAAAAAAACCTCCTGAATATTGATCTAGTAAATATCTATCTCTTGTTTATACTACATTCAAAAAAATTATACAAAATGACTATTTTTATTCTGAGCAAATAGCAAAAGAGGGCCCTCAAGGGATAGAGCTATCTCTATCCTTCAAGCGACCCTCCAAGAAGTTTTAAGTTAATTACTTAACTTCTACAGTTGCTCCAGCTTCTTCAAGCTTAGCTTTTAAGCTTTCAGCTTCATCTTTAGATACGCCTTCCTTAACAGTTGCAGGAGCGCCATCTACCATAGCTTTAGCTTCTTTCAATCCAAGACCAGTTAATTCACGAACAACTTTGATTACGTTGATCTTAGAAGCACCAGCGCTAGCAAGTACTACATTGAATTCTGTTTGTTCAGCAGCTTCAGCAGCAGCTCCGCCACCAGCAACTACAGCTACAGGAGCAGCAGCAGTTACACCGAATTCTTCTTCGATTGCTTTTACAAGATCATTAAGTTCAAGAACGGACATACCTTTAATTGCTTCAAGAATTTGTTCTCTAGACATTAGAGTTCCTCCTAGTAAATTAGTATTTTTTTATAAAATCATGATGGGATCTTAAGCTTGTTCTTGCTTATCGGCAACAGCTTTAACAGCAAGTGCGAAGTTGCGCACTGGAGCTTGAAGAACACTAAGCAACATAGAAAGTAAACCTTCGCGAGAAGGAAGACTTGCTAGTTCCTTCACTTGTGCATCAGTCATTACTTGTCCATCTACTAAACCTGCTTTAATTTCTAGTTTGTCGTTCTTCTTAGCGAAGTCCGCTAGAATTTTAGCAGCTGTTACATCATCTTGTGCAAAAGCGAAAGCAGTTGGTCCTGCTAGATATTCATCTAATCCAGATACCCCTACTTCTGCAGTTGCGCGTTGAGCAAGTTTATTTTTGTAAACTTTAAAGTCAACGCCTGCTTCACGGCAAAGCTTACGAAGCTCAGTTGCTTGTTTCACAGTCAAACCGCGGTAATCAGCTAGAATTAAGCTTTTAGACTCACGAAGCTTCGCAGTGATTTCTTCAACAGCTTGAACTTTCTCTTGACGTATTACAGCCATGGTACACCTCCTATTATTGATATGGTGCACTAAGATCTCAATAGAAAATGCCCTCCGTATAATACGAAGGGCATAGTAATTCCAACGGAATCTCTATCATGCACCTCGGAAGGAAATTAAGCTGAAAGCTTCAGCACCTTCTGTCTACGGTAGTGAATTCAATTTAATGTTTTGAAAAACACAAGATCTATAATATCAACTATATGAGTTGAAGTCAAGTTACTTTACAGCACCAATTGTTGCCACGTCAACTTTAACCCCAGGTCCCATAGTGGAGCTGATGCTTACATTCTTCATGTAGGTACCTTTAGCAGCGGCTGGCTTAGCCTTCTGCAAAGTATCAATGATTGTAGCAAGGTTTTCAGTAAGCTTCTGGTCATCGAAAGAAACCTTACCGATAGGAGCGTGAATATTACCCGCTTTATCTGTACGATATTCGATTTTACCAGCTTTGATTTCGTTAACCGCTCTAGCTACATCAAATGTAACTGTTCCTGTTTTAGGGTTCGGCATTAAGCCTTTAGGACCTAATACACGACCAAGCTTACCAACTTGACCCATCATATCAGGAGTAGCAACAACTACGTCGAATTCGAACCAACCTTGGCTGATTTTGTTGATTAGATCTTCATCTCCAACATAATCTGCTCCAGCTTGTTCAGCTTCCTTCACTTTTTCACCTTTTGCAAATACAAGAACACGTTGAGTTTTACCAGTTCCGTGTGGTAACACAACAGCTCCACGAAGTTGTTGGTCAGCCTTCTTAACGTCAACACCTAGTTTAACTGCAACTTCTACCGTTTCGTCAAACTTAGCAGATGCTGCTTTCTTCACAATTTCAATTGCTTCGCTAGTAGCATATGCTTTTGAACGATCGATCAATTTTGCCGATTCTTGATATTTCTTGCCTTTCTTAGCCATGTAATAGCCTCCTTAAATAAATGTGGTAGTAGCGGTTTTACCTCCCACGTGACTGCAGTGTTACGCACAGTCAGGGTCTTGCCATATTCCTCATAAAAAACGCCGGCTATTATAGAACAAGTCCTAAGTATCAGCCGACGTTCCTTCATTCATTAGTCAACGATCACAATACCCATACTGCGAGCAGTTCCTTCAACCATGCGCATAGCTGCTTCTACGCTAGCTGCGTTAAGGTCAGGCATCTTCTGTTCAGCAATTTCACGTACCATATCGCGCTTGATTGTAGCAACCTTCGTTTTGTTAGGTACACCAGAACCAGATTCAATACCTGCAGCTTTCTTCAACAATACAGCTGCTGGAGGAGTCTTTGTGATGAAAGAAAAAGAACGATCTTCAAATACAGTTATTTCAACTGGAATAATCAAACCTGCTTGCTCTTGTGTACGGGCATTGAATTCTTTACAGAATCCCATGATGTTCACACCCGCTTGTCCAAGTGCTGGACCTACTGGAGGAGCCGGATTTGCTTTTCCTGCAGGAATTTGTAGTTTAACAACCTTAATAACCTTTTTTGCCATGTGACACACCTCCTTAATCCAAAAATGTGGTGAACGGACACTTAAATCCTCCCACTTGATAAGCTATCAATTGTGAAAAAATTATATCCCAATCGACAGATCAGACAAAATTGAACTTACCACATTCGGCAGTATATTTCAAGTCTAGTAGACTTTATATTTTTTCCACCTGATTATAATCCAACTCTACCGGTGTTTCGCGGCCAAACATGTTCACATGAACCTTGATTTTGTGTTTATCCAATTGAATTTCTTCAATGGTTCCCACAAAACCTGAAAATGGCCCTTCCTTGACTTTAACCGCTTCTTTGAGAATGAAATCGATCTTCGGCTTGATTTCTTCGATACCCATTTGCTTTAGGATCGTATCCACTTCAGTAGGTTTAAGGGGAGTTGGTTTTGAACCGGAGCCTGCCGACCCAACGAATCCCGTCACACCAGGGGTATTACGCACTACATACCAGGAATCATCCGTCATGATCATTTCGACCAAAACATAGCCCGGAAATACCTTCTTGGTAACGGTTTTCTTTTTTCCATCCTTCATCTCGATTTCATCCTCAGTAGGAATCATGACACGAAAGATTTTATCTTGCATATTCATGGATTCGACACGCTTTTCCAGGTTGGTCTTAACTTTGTTCTCATACCCTGAATAAGTATGAACAACATACCAATGTTTTTCCATTCCGTAGGACAGGTAGTCCCTTTCCCCCCTATCGATTTATCGACTTAAAATCAATTCCATGATCTGTGAAATCCCTAAATCGATAACCGCAAAGAATACGGCGATTAGTGTCACAGTCGCAAGAACGACAAACGTATAGCTTGTCAATTCTTTACGGTTGGGCCAGCGTACTTTTTTCAGCTCAGACCAGACATCACGAAAAAAAGTAGGCCACTTTTTGAATCCGGCACCAAGCCTAGCTAGAAACCCCACGTTCGACACCTCCAATACCTTAGAGATTGAGCTTTAACGAGTTTCGCGATGAGCAGTATGTCCATTGCAAAACTTGCAAAACTTCTTCATCTCAATGCGGTCTGGATGTTTGCGCTTATTTTTGCCTGTGGTGTAGTTACGTTGCTTACACTCGGTGCACGCCAATGTTACGATAACCCGCATGATGTTACACCTCCCACACTAGTCTATACACTATATAATAACAGGTAAAACCAGCTACTTGCACAGCTACCCTAAAAACTTTAGCACATCTGGTTTTCAGTGTCAAGAAAAGACATTTTGGAAAAACCAACTTCTCTATCGACTTAGGAATTCGCATTGTTAATACTATTGACTGTTTTCGCCTTCTACAAACATCTATCATCTGGTTTCTTCTATTTTAAGGTAGATAAAATCTAACTAGTCGGATAAATCTCTACCCAAACAGATAACAACTAAGTCTTTCTCAAGCAAAAGAACTCTCGCTATAAATCTAACAGCGAAAGTTCTTATTTCAATAAAGAGATTTCTCGAATCTCAAGATATTTCTCTAGTTTTCGTTTAACCCTTTGAAGTGCATTATCAATGGATTTAACATGACGATCCAAATCTACTGCAATTTCTTGATAGGAACGCCCGTCCAAATACAGCATGAGGACCTGCCTCTCCAAATCACTTAAAATCTGCCCCATCTTATCTTCAATGTCCTCAAACTTCTCTTGATTAATGATAAGCTCCTCTGGATCTGTCACACGATTACCACAAATAACGTCTAATAGTGTTCGATCAGAATCTTCATCATAAATAGGCTTGTCTAAAGAAACGTAAGAATTGAGTGGGATATGCTTCTGTCTAGTAGCAGTCTTAATCGCAGTGATAATCTGCCTCGTAATACACAGTTCAGCGAAGGCTTTAAATGAGGATAGTTTGTCTCCACGAAAATCACGAATAGACTTAAAAAGCCCGATCATTCCCTCTTGAACAATGTCCTCTCGATCAGCACCAATCAAAAAATAAGATCTTGCTTTTGCCCGGACAAAATTTTTATATTTATTAATCAAAAATTCTAGGGCGTCGGAATCCCCGTCCCTAACCATGTCTACCATTTCTTCATCGGATACAAGGTCGTATGTAAAATTTGCGTCTTTGAGGTCAGTGTTCACCTTCATCCCTCCGGGCATTCGACATAAAGAGATAGGCTAATTATACATTATGTAATCTTGCAACGTCAACAAATGTATAAAAGTGTTACTGCCTTCTCCACTTCTCAAATATTTCCGCAATATGATCCTTCAATGGAATCCCATTTTTTGATGGCTCATTTTTTGTTTGATCCACTGTTTGACGTATAGATCGTTTGGCTTCATGAATGTCCTGTTGCAATTCTCTTGCAGATTTACGCAAGGCTCCATACCCAAAAGTTACTCTCTGTTCTGTATAATCGGAAGTTGCGACAGTGACTCTACGTTTACGTGTTGATAATTTCTTTACTAATCTTTCAATTAGTTCATCCGCGGTCTCTTCTTCACCCGTATAGTAAATATCTACACGGAACTCCTTCATCTTCTTCCCCATACCCGGAACCTGGTGTGCATCGAATACAACCATAATCTTAAATCCTGAATACACCTGGTATTCCGATAGAATAGACAATAGTTCATCCCTCGCCCTTCCAAGATCCTCCTTTTTCATAGCAACGAGGGCTGGCCAGGCACCGATCATATTGTATCCATCAACAATAAGTAGCTCTTCCATCCCTCTCCTTTAGACCTGCCCTTTTACGAATTACCTAGGGGATGTCTTTGCCTATATATCTCAAACATAAGCAATGCAGCAGCTACTGACGCATTCAAGGAAGTAACATTCCCTTTCATAGGAAGCTTAACAACAAAATCACAAGCCTCTTTTGCGAGTCTACTCATCCCTTTTCCTTCACTACCTATTACAAGCCCAATCGGCATATCGTATTTGCCTTGTCGGAAGTCTTGGCTGCCAGTTGCATCTGTTCCCACCATCCAAACTCCTTTTTCCTTGAGTTCCTCCATTGTCCGAACGATATTCGTCACCCGGGCAACCGGAACATACTCTAAGGCACCCGCAGAAGACTTCGCAACAGTAGATGTAAGTCCTACAGCACGTCTTTTAGGAATAATTACCCCATGTGCACCCACTGCATCGGCAGTTCGAAGGATAGATCCTAAGTTATGAGGATCTTCGATTTCATCTAGGATTAATAGGAAGGGTTGTTCTCCTTTTTCGTTCGCCTTCGCTAAAATATCTTCCACTTCGGCATACTCATAAGCAGCAACAAAAGCAATTACCCCTTGGTGTGCCCCTCCTTCAGCTAGTTGATCTAGCTTTTTCCTCGGAACAAGCTGCACCTGTAGCTTCGCTTCCTTGGCCAATGTCATCACTTGGTTCATTGGTCCTTTCAACGAACCTTCCGCAATCCAGATCTTATTCATACTTCTTCCTGAACGTAAGGCTTCTAAAACGGGATTTTTTCCAATAAGGAACTCTTCACTCACTTCAAATCACCTGCTTCCACAATATCAAAGACTTTTACTATAATTTCCTCCAACCTTTGCATCTGATCAGTTAGATAAAGATAACCTAGCATACATTCAAAACCAGAGCTTAATCGATATTCCATTACATCTGCATTCTTAGGAACTGAAGCTGATTTCGTATTACGTCCTCTCTTTACCATCCATAGCTCTTCTTCCGATAATTCCTCGCCAATCACATGCATAACCTTCGCCTGTGCCTTAGCACTGACATATCGGGTAGCTGTACGATGCAGCTGATTAGGTTTTCCTCCTATCTTTTGCACCAAATAATGACGAACAAAGATTTCAAGAACAGCATCTCCCATATAAGCGAGTGTTAGTGGGTTAAGCAATTTTGGGTCAACTTGCCCGTTCACCGACTGGGGTAGCTTCATCTATTTCCGTCTCCACCTTACTCCTTGAGGCGTATCTTCGAGTATAATCCCTTGTTCTACTAATTGGTCTCGAATTTTATCCGCCCTGTCAAAATTCCGATTCTTCCGTGCCTGATTCCGTTCTTCAATCAATGATTCAATTTGATCATCTAGTAATTCTGCTTTTTCTGCAAAGAAGTCGATTCCAAGTACCTGGCCAAATTCCTTGAATAGTTCTAGATAGGTTTGAATCCCTTCTGGAGAGACTTTCTCGTTTCTAAGATATTGATTGGCCTCTCTCACCCATTCAAAAATAACAGATATAGCGTCAGCAGTATTGAAGTCATTATCCATCGCTTCCACAAATTTGGATTGGTACTCCTTGCACTTCTGGGTCTCCTCATTTCCATCCGCTGAGGCAGTTGCTAGCCGATGCTTAAGATTCGAAATCGCAGTCATAATTCGGTCCAATCCATTTCCAGCTTGTTCTAATAATTCATCACTGAAGTTGATCGGATTTCGATAATGAGCGCTAAGCATAAAGAATCGAATGACTTGAGGAGGAATCTTTTCTCGCATATCCTTAACAAGAACAAAATTTCCTAGAGATTTGGACATCTTTTCATTATTAATATTAATATACCCGTTATGCATCCAATATTTCGCCATTGGCTTTTCGGTCAATGCTTCTGTTTGAGCAATTTCATTCTCATGATGGGGGAAGATTAAATCATGTCCTCCACCATGAATATCGAAGCTATCCCCGAGATATTTTTGAGACATAGCAGAGCATTCAATATGCCAACCTGGTCTACCTTTGCCCCAAGGGCTTTCCCACGATATCTCACCCGGCTTTGCGCTTTTCCATAAGGCAAAATCAAGTGGATTTTCTTTCTGTTCATTAATCGCGATTCTTGCCCCTGATTGAAGCTCCTCTATATTCTGGTGGGAAAGCTTTCCGTAATCCTTAAACTTCTCCGTACGATAATAAACATCTCCACCTGATTCATAGGCGAAGCCCTTATCTACTAGGTTCTGAATAAAGACAACAATTTCTGGAATATGTTCAGAAACACGTGGATGAACATGTGCCTGCAAAACATCGAATGCTTCTACATCTTCTGCATAAGCCTTGATGAATTGATCCGCTACCTCTGGAACAGTTAAGTTTAATTCATCTGCCTTACGAATTAATTTATCATCTACATCCGTAAAATTTTGAATAAAAGTAACTTCATACCCACAATACTCCAGGTACCTTCTCACCACATCAAATACAATAGCGGGCCTAGCATTCCCAATATGAATGTAATTATAAACTGTAGGACCACAAACATACATTTTCACTTTTCCGGGCTGGATCGGTTCGAAGACTTCTTTTTTTCGGTTCAATGTATTATAAAGTTGAATGCTCACTTGATTTCAATCCTCCTTTTACTTCCTCTAGCTCTTGCTTTAATTGATCAATTTCCTTTTGCATAGAACGCAACATATCGGAAACAGGGTCTGGCAAATTAACCTGATCCAAATCACCCGGAATACGAACACCATTTTGTATCACGATTCGTCCAGGAATACCTACAACAGTTGAATTAGGTGGTACCTCCTGTAAAACAACAGAACCTGCCCCAACCTTAGAATTGTCACCGATTTTCATAGATCCTAGTACTTTTGCTCCCGAAGCAATGACTACGTTATTCCCAATGGTAGGGTGTCTCTTGCCTTTCTCCTTACCTGTCCCTCCTAGTGTTACCCCCTGATAGAGAGTGACATTATCCCCTATTTCACAGGTTTCACCAATCACCACACCAGACCCATGGTCAATAAATAGATTTTTCCCAATGACTGCTCCAGGGTGAATCTCGATCCCTGTTAGAAATCTTGCAAATTGTGAAACCATCCTACCAAATGTAAACCACTTATTCCGCCATAAACTATGTGCCACTCGATATAGCCATATCGCATGAAGCCCAGAATAAGTCAGAACCACTTCTAAAGTGCTTCTAGCCGCTGGGTCCCGTTCAAAAACTGCCTCGATGTCTTCTCTAAATGTTTTAAACATAACTTCTACCCCCTTCAGATTTCCTATAAATAAAAAGAAAACCATCCCTAAAGCTATTGCTTCAGAGACGGTTTCCCGCGGTTCCACTCTGTTTAGAGCTGAAACTTATAAAAACGTAACAACTCTCACTTTGACCTTAGCTAACGGTAGGTAACCGGTATCATCTACTTTTCCTCGAAAGGAGTTCAACTAACAGCTCACAGGTGCACTTCCAATAGTTTAACGCAAACTGATTTCAGCCAGGTCAGTTCTCTCTGTGGCTATCAAACTATTGTACTTTCCTGATCGACGCTTTTCTTTCTTCTATTGTATGAACGCAAGTAAGCGTTGGGATACTTTTTCTTTTCCAAGCAAAGAAATCGTGTGATTTAAATCTCGACCGTGAAGTTCCCCTGTCACAGCGGCACGAATAGGCATGAATAACGCCTTCCCTTTATGACCGGTTGTCTTCTGAACCTTCTTCAGTGTTTGCTTAATCTCCTCATCTGTGAAGGAGTCAAGTAACTGAATCTCTTCATAGAAAGCTTTCAATACTACCGGTACTTGTTCTTCTGATAATACTACTTTTTCTTCTTCTCCGTATTCTATCTCATTTTTGAAGAAAAGAGAAGATAGTTCGACAATTTCCGCACCGAATGCTAGTTGTTCTTGGTAAAGAGCTACCAAGCGGGTTGTCCAATCTAACTCTTCTTCTGTCAATGTTTTAGAAATAAGACCTGCTTCTTGAAGATGAGGAACACACAGCTCCACAATTCTTTCTATAGGCTGTTGCTTAATATAATAATTGTTCATCCACTTTAACTTTTCTTGATCAAAAACTGCAGGGGATTTTGAAACCCTATCTAAAGAAAACTTCTGAATAAGTTGTTCCTTCGTAAAAATCTCTTCTTCTCCTTCAGGTGACCAACCAAGTAAAACAAGGAAGTTGAGTAGAGCCTCAGGAAGATATCCAAGCTCACGGTATTGCTCTACAAACTGAACAACCGTTTCATCCCGTTTACTCATTTTCTGTCTGTCTTTATTCAAAATCAAAGCTACGTGAGCAAATTCAGGTGCCTTAAAGCCGAATGCTTCATAGATCATCAATTGACGAGGGGTATTGGATAAATGTTCTTCCCCACGGATGACATGGCTAATTTGCATTAAATGATCATCAATAACAACGGCAAAATTATAGGTCGGGATACCATCTGGGCGAGCAATAACGAAATCACCAATTCCATTCGATTCAAATGTTACTTGTCCGCGAATATGATCTTTCACTACATACTCACGGTTTTCTAATACTCGGAATCGAACAGAAGGCTTCCGCCCTTCCTCCGTAAACTTATTCTTCTGCTCAGGTGTGAGGTGGCGACATCTTCCGGTATACATAGGCGTAAGACCCTTCGCCTTATATTCTTCACGGTCCTTCTCTAATTCCTCTGGAGTACAATAGCAATAATAGGCTTTCTCTTCTTGTATCAATTGTTGAATATGCGTTGTATAGATATCCATACGATCCATAGAACGATAAGGAGCATGTGGCCCCCCAACATCAATACTTTCATCCCAATCTGCACCTAACCAACGCATACTCTCGATCAGCTTTGCTTCTGCACTTTCTACATTACGCTGTCGATCTGTATCTTCAATTCGGACGATAAATTTTCCACCCTTATTTCTTGCAAAAAGATAATTGAATAACGCTGATCTTGCTCCACCAATATGTAAATGCCCTGTTGGACTAGGGGCAAACCTTACGCGAACTTCACTCGACATGAAAAAGACACCCTTCCTCTTTATAACTTACGCGTACAATCTTCTACTCAAGAATGATACTATGCTTTTTGCAGAAGAACAACTGCTTGTGCTGCAATTCCTTCTTCCCGTCCTGTAAAACCCAATTTCTCCGTCGTCGTCGCCTTCACATTCACCTGTTCAGGGTCTATTTCCAAAATGGCAGCTATAATATCCTTCATCACAGGAATATAGGGAGCCATCTTAGGCTTCTGAGCAATGATTGTACTATCCACATTCACAACCCTATATTCTTTGTTTTTCATAATCTGAATGATACGCCTTAATAGCTCCTTACTATCTGCTCCCTTGTACATAGCGTCAGTGTCAGGAAAATGTCTACCAATATCCCCTTCACCTAATGCACCAAGAATCGCATCACTTATTGTATGGAGTAATACATCTGCATCCGAATGCCCAAGCAAACCCTTCTCAAATGGAATTTTTACTCCACCAATGATCAAATCGCGATTTTCAGTCAATTGGTGAACATCGAATCCTTGTCCAATTCGAAACATTAGTTTCTCCTCCCTTCTAGAATCGTCTTGCCTAGATGCAGATCTTCAGGAGTCGTTAGTTTAATATTCGTATACTCACCCTGCACTACAAATACCTTCTCCCCCAACCATTCCATGAGCATAGCATCATCTGTTCCGAGAAAATTCTCTTTATTTGCCTGCTGATGTGCCGCAAGCACGTTGGAAAGACGAAAAGCTTGTGGGGTTTGAACAGCCCACAAGCTCTCACGAGGAGGTGTTGAAACGACTTCCCGCTGATGATCTACTATTTTTATCGTATCTTTAACTGGTACCGCAGGGATCACAGCCCCCTTAAGGACCACCTGTTCCATTAACATCTCAATTAAATCAGTGCTAACAAATGGCCTTGCTGCGTCATGAATCAAGACATAATCAACATGAGCAAGTGCATCTAGCCCACGAAATACACTTTCCTGACGTTCACTACCACCTGCCACCACTTTCACATTAGGAAATTCAGCTAAAATCTTCTGCGTCCGAGGGATATCTTCTGCAGATGTAACAACGATCATTTCAGTGATTTCTTTAATCTGATGGAAGACGCTAACCGAGTGATATAAGATCGGCTTACCGTCTAATTGGATAAACTGCTTAGGCTCTTTCGACCCCATTCGTTTACCCATTCCAGCTGCTGCAAGAACTACTCCAAAACTCACAACCATTCTCCTCTTAGATCAATCTTTAGATTATAAAGCTTTCTCAAGCATTTTGGGCTTGGCAAAGATCATTCTTCCTGCAGATGTCTGCAATACACTAGTGACCAAGACATCAATTTCCATGCCAATGAAGTCACGTCCACCTTCTACTACAATCATCGTTCCATCATCTAGGTAAGCCACACCTTGACCATGTTCTTTACCATCTTTAATCAGCTGAACATTCATTTCCTCTCCAGGTAACACAACCGGCTTCACAGCGTTGGCAAGATCATTAATATTTAAAACGCTAACTCCCTGAAGTTCACACACTTTATTTAGGTTGAAGTCATTCGTTACAACAATCCCTTGGGTAAGCTTCGCTAAGCGAACTAACTTGCTATCCACCTCATGAATATCATCAAAGTCCTTTTCTTCAATGATTACCTTCACCTTAAGCTCCTTCTGGATTCGATTCAGAATGTCCAAACCTCTTCTACCACGATTTCTTTTCAATACATCAGAAGAATCCGCAATATGCTGAAGTTCTTCTAATACAAATTGTGGGATTACTAATGAACCTTCTATAAAACCCGTTTTACAAATATCTGCGATACGCCCATCAATGATTACACTCGTATCAAGAAGCTTTAAATTTTCATTCTTTGGCTTTTGTTCTTCCTTCTTACTTTTGGCAAAACGCCCCATTGAAAAGATAGACATTAGCTCATCCCGTTTGCGAAATCCTAACCGAAACCCTAAATACCCTAAAAGAAAAGAAATCATTAAAGGGAGATAGTCGCCGATAAAGGGCAGTGGAATATAACTAATCGGTAAAAATAATAAAAAGGCAACAATAAGACCAGCAATCAAACCCATAGTACCGAAAAGAACATCCGTTACGGGTATTTTCATTAAGGCTTCTTCTCCCCAACGAATGCTTTCCAAAATGTAATCTGCAAGCCATGTAGATAGTAAGAAAAATAAAACAGATCCTACAACTGCACTAATATACGGTTCACCAGGTACCCCGCCAATGTTCAAATAGGGATCAAGGAAATTAAAAATATAAGAGCCAAAGCGAAAACCTAATCCTCCTCCGACCACTGTAATGAACAATTGGATAAACCTTCTTATCATGACTTCACCTCCTTTTTACATTATTGACAGAATCTACAAATAAAAATCAAATCATTCAAAAGGAATTTTGCTTTCCTATTAGCTAAAAAAAGCTTCATGATGAAGCTTTTTTTAAATGTTTATAACGAAGAATCTCGATAAACCTGATCGTCCTTTTCAACCTGCGTTGCCTTCTTATCCTTTTTGCGGAAATGATCCATATTTTTCTTGATCCCATATAGAGCATAAGCAGCTAATGGCACACAAACAATCTTAGGAAATTGTGTTGGGAACATAAGTCCAAGAACAACCACAATAGCTATTAGAAGAGGCGCTGCCCAATAAGCCGATTTTGGAAAACCTACCTTCTTAAAATTCGGATACTTCACCTTACTTACCATTAAAAAGGATAGTAGCAACATGGTAATCAAAAGATAAAACCCAGAGAACATGTTGTGATATAACGCTAAGGTGGCAAGCGCGCCCCCTGCAGCAGTTATAGGTAATCCAACAAAATATCCGGTATTCCCACCGGTTTGGACATTAAAGCGGGCCAGACGTAGTGCTCCACAAATCGGAAAGATCGCAGTAACCATGATTCCGATCGTACCTAAGCTTTGCAATGAAGCTACGTACATGATAAAGGCTGGAGCTACTCCAAAGGTAATCACATCCGAAAGAGAATCCAACTCTTTACCAAATTCGCTTTGGGCGTTTAGTAGTCTTGCCATTCTCCCATCTAAACCATCAAGGAGCATACCGATAATGACGGTAATTGCAGCATAATCAACATATTTGTATTCGTTCTGAAAAGCTAGTAGCATCGCAAGAACACCTACAAACAGGTTTCCTATGGTCAGCATATTGGGTATGGCTTTAATCATTTTTTATAATCCTCCTCTTCCATATCCCCTTTATTTTAATACGAAATAACCCTAAATGGGGTTTCATTTTTTAGGAAATAATTGTTTTCATAAATTTTGATCAGATATGACGATCAATAAAGACCTGCTCTTGAATTCGTTTCAATCCTTCTCGAATGGCTCTAGCACGCACTTCACCAATCCCATCTACCTCATCTAATTCCTCAATTGTTGCCATCATAATTTGGGAAAAACTATAAAACTGATCGATTAAATTTTGCACAATTCCACCTGGAAGTCTAGGGATTTTGCCTAAAATCCGATAACCTTTTGGTGAAACAGGCTCTTCCTGGACATTGGTACTACTTGAATAGCCCAATAAGCGTGCAATATGATGAGAGTCTAACAGCTCATCCGGTGATAACTTTTTGAGCTCTACCATGATCAATTCTATTGAATGTTTTTCTGTGTTTTTACTGTAATCCTTTATTAGCATACGCGCTTCTTCATCAATAGAACCCACTAATTCTTCTAACTGCATACTAATTAGGCGTCCTTCAGTACCTAGTTCATTAATGAACTTAATAATTTCCGCACGAATTCTTAGCACCATTTCAATCCGCTGAATAACGAGTGTCACTTCATGCAGCGTTACTAGCTCCTCAAACTCTAGAGCACTTAAATTCGTTAATGCCTGATCAAGCACAGACTTATATTTCTCAAGAGTCTGAATCGCTTGGTTTGCCTTCGTTAGGATCACACCAATATCCTTTAAAGAATAGCGAAAATTCCCTTGATAGAGGGTAATGACATTTCTCCGTTGAGAGATGGAGATAACTAAATGACCTGTTTGCTTCGCTACCCTCTCAGCTGTCCGATGGCGTATACCTGTTTCAGTAGATGAAATCGCCGAATCCGGTATTAATTGTGTATTCGCATATAATATTTTCTTCGCATCATCACTAAGAATAATGGCCCCATCCATCTTAGCCAATTCATATAGATGAGCTGGTGACAATTCGCAGTTAATGGAAAAACCCCCATCTACAATTTCCATCACATTTGGGCTAAAGCCTACAACAATTAATCCACCTGTTTTTGCCCGTAATACGTTCTCTAATCCTTCCCGAAACCGAGTTCCAGGGGCAACAAAACGTAAGACTTGACTGACTAGTTGTTCATTTTTTGTTAAGTCTGCCATTCTCTAACCCCCTAGCGCTTCCCTTAGTGCGTCTTCAATTGATTGTACTGGGATAATTTCCATATCGTGTGTTTGTTGTAAGCTAGCAAAATTCCTCTCTGGTATAATGACTCGCTTAAAACCTAACTTCGCCGCTTCCTTCACTCGCTGATCAATTCTTGAAACAGCTCTAACTTCTCCGGTGAGTCCTAACTCACCAATGACCACATCATTGGGATTTGTCATCCGATCACGGAAGGATGAGGCTATACTCACTGCAATGGCCAGGTCGATAGCTGGTTCATCTAGACGTACTCCACCCGCTACATTGACATAAGCGTCTTGATTTTGCAACATCATTCCTACTCTTTTTTCAAGAACCGCCATGATTAAGGCCACACGATTATAGTCAACTCCTGTAGCCATTCTCCTTGGAGAAGGAAAACTAGTCGGTGTCACCAGTGCTTGTAATTCAACAAGAACAGGTCGAGATCCTTCCATACTCGCAACAACTGTCGCACCTGCAAACCGACTACGTTCGGACAAAAACAATTCGGAGGGATTTAGAACTTCCCTTAACCCCGTATCCATCATCTCGAATATACCCATTTCATGAGTTGAACCAAACCGATTCTTCACTGACCGCAAGATCCGATATGTATTATGCCGTTCTCCTTCGAAATAGAGGACAGAATCTACCATGTGTTCAAGAAGTCTTGGCCCCGCAATTTCTCCTTGCTTGGTTACATGCCCCACAATAATGGTAGCGATCTCCTTCCCTTTTGCAATTCGCATAAAATGACCCGTGCACTCCCTGACCTGTGAGACACTTCCTGGAGCAGAGGTAATAGCAGGATGAAATACCGTCTGAATAGAATCAATTACAACCACTTTTGGTTTGATTTCTTCAATTTGAGCTTCAATATTCTCTACATCCGTTTCGGCAAGAACATAAAGATACTCACTATTTGCACCGAGCCTCTCTGCTCTAAGCTTCGTTTGTTTGATTGATTCCTCACCGGATATATATAGTACTCTATGCTTAGATTGGGCTAAAAAATGAGACATTTGCAAAAGAATTGTTGATTTCCCTATACCTGGGTCTCCACCAACAAGTACTAATGATCCTGGGACAATTCCCCCTCCCAAAACACGGTTGAATTCTGCCATCCCAGCATCAATTCGTGGCTCTTCTTCACTTAAAACATCATTGATTTTTATTGCTTTGTTCGATTTCCCTGAAATTGATCGTGAAACCCCAGGTTTTTTAACCTCTTCCAACTCTTCAACAAGAGTATTCCAACGAGAGCAGCCCGGACATTTTCCTAGCCACTTAGGTGATTCATACCCACATTCCTGACAAGCAAATTTGGTCTTATATTTTGCCATAATGTTTTCCCACACTTACAAATTATTTGTATAACTTCATTTTCTTCTAGATAAGCCTCTTAAATTCCTTCTTTTTGGAAAAAATTTAGGCTCCCTAACAAGGGAGCCGTTCTTTCAATCTTTTATAATCTATGCTTTAACAGTGGGTTCTTGTCGTTCTACGGATAGCTTCTCATCCTTGAAGTCAATAACGACAGTATCCCCTCTCTTAATGGTACCAAGCAATAGCTCTTCAGATAACCGATCCTCAATCAATCTCTGGATGGCCCGGCGAAGTGGACGAGCTCCAAATACCGGATCAAAGCCTTCCTTCGCAAGGTACTTCTTCGCTTCATCAGTAAGGATAAAGTCAATCTCTTGCTCCAGTAGTCGCTTACGAAGCTGTCCTGCCATGAGTGTGGCAATCTCAGAGATATGCTCTTGCTCTAGAGAGTGGAAGACGATTAGGTCGTCAATACGATTGAGAAACTCTGGACGGAAGGTCCGCTTCAACTCAGCCATCACACGATCCTTCATGCTCTGATATTCCTTATCTGCGCCACCAGATGTAAAGCCTAAGCTTATATTTTTCTTAATGGTATCTGCTCCAACATTAGAGGTCATGATGATCACGGTATTACGGAAATCTACTGTTCTTCCCTTCGAATCCGTTAATCTACCATCCTCTAATACCTGTAAGAGGATATTGAATACATCAGGATGTGCTTTTTCAATTTCATCAAGAAGCACTACAGAGTATGGCTTACGACGAACCTTCTCGGTTAATTGACCACCTTCATCAAACCCAACATAACCCGGAGGTGCACCGACTAAGCGAGATGTGGAGTGCTTCTCCATATATTCGGACATATCAATACGAATAATCGCATCTTCATCCCCAAACATTACTTCGGCAAGAGCACGTGCTAATTCTGTTTTACCCACCCCTGTAGGTCCAAGGAAAATGAATGATCCAATCGGTCTCTTCGGATCCTTCAAGCCAGCACGAGCACGGCGAATGGCTCTCGAAATGGATTTAACCGCATCCTCCTGACCAATGACACGTTTATGAAGGATTTCTTCCATCTTCAACAAACGTTCTGTCTCTTCTTCCTTCAATTTATTCACAGGAATTCCTGTCCACCCTGCTACAACTTGAGCAATATCCTCCGGAGTCACTTCATAATCGGATTGTCCTTGCTTTTCCTGCCATTGATTTTTTGTGAATTCAAGCTCTTCACGGATTTTCTGTTCTTTATCTCGAAGTGCAGCAGCTTTTTCAAATTCTTGGCTCTGAACAGCAGAATCTTTTTCTTTACGAACCTCTTCTAATCGTTGTTCTAATTCCTTAAGATTCGGTGGAACAGTAAAAGATTGTAAACGAACCTTCGATGCTGCTTCATCAATCAAGTCAATGGCCTTATCTGGCAGATAACGATCCGGGATGTATCGATCTGACAATTTCACCGCTGCATCTATGGAATCATCCGTAATTTTCACACGATGATGAGCTTCATAGCGATCACGTAGCCCTTTAAGGATTTGAATGGCTTCATCTGCACTTGGCTCGTTCACCTGAATAGGCTGGAAACGACGTTCTAAGGCAGCGTCCTTTTCAATATATTTACGATATTCATCTAATGTGGTAGCCCCGATGCACTGCAGTTCACCTCTAGCCAACGATGGCTTCAAGATATTAGAGGCATCGATCGCCCCTTCTGCCCCACCCGCTCCAATTAGCGTATGAAGCTCATCAATAAATAGAATGATATTTCCTGCTTGGCGAATTTCATCCATAATCTTCTTGAGTCGATCTTCAAATTCACCACGATATTTAGTTCCGGCAACAACTGTACCCATATCTAAAGTCATCACTCGCTTATTGCGAAGGGTTTCTGGAATTTCATTATTTACAATCTTCTGGGCCAACCCCTCCGCAATCGCTGTCTTACCCACACCTGGTTCGCCAATAAGGACCGGATTATTCTTCGTACGACGACTAAGCACTTGGATAACCCGTTCAATTTCCTTTCCCCTTCCTATAACAGGATCAAGACCTCCATCCTTAGCCATAGCCGTAAGGTCTCTAGCTAAACTATCCAGTGTTGGTGTATTAACAGCAACTGCACCCGTTCCTTGGCTGCTAGAAGAAAGGGCTTCATTGCTACCTAGCAATTGAAGAACCTGCTGACGAGCCTTGTTTAAGCTTACACCTAAGTTATTCAAAACTCTGGCTGCTACTCCTTCTCCCTCACGAATAAGTCCTAATAGGATATGCTCCGTACCTACATAGGTATGTCCAAGCTTTCTTGCTTCGTCCATGGATAATTCAATAACCTTCTTGGCACGCGGAGTATAGTTGATATTACTTGGATGTTCGCCCCCACGCCCGATTAAACTCTCCACTTCTCCTTGAATCTTATCAAGGCCCAGCCCAAGCGCCTGTAATGCCTTCGCAGCAATACCTTCCCCTTCTCGTACAAGACCAAGTAAAATATGTTCTGTACCAATATTTTTGTGTCCTAGACGTACTGCCTCCTCTTGGGCTAATGCCAGTACCTTCTGAGCTCTCTCTGTAAATCGACCGAACATCATATTTGTTACCCTCCATTTCTTTGGGCCCTATTAGCTTTATTTTTTATACCTTAAGTTGCAGACGCCGCTAACCTTTCTCGGATAAGCTGTGCCCTACGAATATCTCTTTGACTGGGTGTTAATTCATTCCGGGAAAAAAGTTGAAGGAATCCCGGTTGAATAAGTACCATCAATTCATTAATAACAGAATAAGGAACTCCCGTAATAATTCCTAAATCGATCCCAAGACGCAGGTCTGAGAGCTTGGATGCTGCTTCCTTAGATTCCATTACTCTGGCATTCGTCAGAATCCCAAAGGATCGGCACAAACGGTCCTCAATCTCTATTCTATTCTGTTCTAATAATGTTTTTCGAGCTGCACGCTCGTGGTCCACAATCTGTTTTCCAACTCCATAAAGGTTATTGATAATTTCCTCTTCTGATTGCCCCAAGGTAATCTGATTGGATACTTGAAACAAGTTCCCTGAGGCTTCACTTCCCTCTCCGTAGATCCCTCTCACAACTAAGCCGATTTGACTAATAGCATTAAGGATACGGCTAATTTGTTGGGTTAGAACTAATGCAGGAAGATGCATCATGATCGAAGCTCGAATCCCTGTCCCTACATTCGTGGGACAACTTGTTAAAAAACCTCTCTTCTCATCGAATGCAAAATCTAAATATTGCTCAAATATATCATCAATGCGATCAGCCAGTTGCCAAGCCTCATAAGGTTGAAACCCCGGGAATAAGCATTGTATACGAAGATGATCCTCTTCATTAACCATTATGCTTACTGCTTCATTATCACTTAGGATAACCGCACCATTCCTCGAACTGGTGGCTAAATTCGGGCTAATTAAATGTTTTTCGACGAGAACCTGCTTCTCCATACCTGATAGATCTTCAAGCCTTAGCTGTTCATACTGACCGAGTTGTTTGAAATCCTCCGTCTTCAGTACTTCAGAAACCTCACCAATCACTTCTTCTGCTTGACTTTCCGTTGCAAGTAAAGGGAAAGGATGATTACGCATGTTTCTAGCCAATCTGACCCGACTGCTAATGACAATATCAGAATCTGGCCCCACTCCACTCATCCATTCACTTACTGCATTTTGAGTGAAACGCCGTAAGGACATCGAAGTTTCCTCCTCTCAAGAATTCGCAATTTGCTTCTCAAGCTGTTTAATTTGGTCTCGAATAGACGCAGCTTCCTCGAATTCTTCCGTTGCAATTTTTTCTTGGAGTAAATATTTTAAATGGTTGAGTTCCTTCTTCAATTTGATCACCCCACCTGAACGCTGTGGAACCTTGCCTCCATGTTCCATACTTCCATGGATGCGTCTAAACAATGGGTCTAGCTTATCAGAGAAGTGTTGGTAGCAATCAACACAACCAAAACGTCCACTCTTACTAAATTGCGAATAGGTTAAACCACAGCTGTCACAACGAAGCGGTAATTCCTTCGTCATACCACCAAGGGATGATGAGTGGGCATCCAAATTCAACAATCCCGTAAGAAGATGGTGGATGGAGAACTTTGCTGTCGGCAAAGAAAGCATATCTCCCTTCTCTCCTGCACAAACCTCACAAAGGTGAAATTCTGTCTTTTCTCCATTAAGTATCTTCGTAAAATGTAATGTGGCTGGTCTCTTCTCACACTCTTGACAGAGCAAAAGGAATCCCTCCTTAAAACCAAAATACCTACTGAATAAATATTTGAGTAATCATCGCCCGTAGCATGGCAGCTCGAACCTGATCTCGAATTTGTATTTGAAGTGGGAGTACATCCCGAGATATAGCAGCTTTCATCATTCCTGATTCACGGGATGATATGATCTGTTCCTCCTCAAGACGCATGATAATATTCTCAGCGGTGGATTGGCTTATTTCATTCCCAATCATCTCCATCAGAATCTGATACAGATTCTTGCCTCTAAGAATCTCTACCTTCCGTATACGAATATAGCCACCCCCGCCCCGTTTACTCTCAACAAAATAGCCTTTTTCAGTTGTAAAACGAGTGCTAATGACATAATTAATCTGTGATGGAACACATTGGAATTGGTCAGCCAAATCATTACGCTGAATTTCAATAAAGCCATTATTACTTTGTTGTAAGATGTATTTGAGGTGCTGTTCAATGATGTCAGAAATATTCCGCAAGAGTCCACCCCCTGTCCTATCATCCTAGGCGGATTTGACTTTGACTTTCTTTGACTATAATTATATTACCTATTCTTATATTTCGCAACTTTTCCTACTCTTTATTTTAGCCCACTTTTAGTTTGATTAACCTGTCTTTCCACAATCGGCCAAAGTTCCTTAAAATCCTTTATAATCACATCTGCATGGGCTAGCTCACCTTCATCAGAAAAGCCATATTGACATCCAACCGTAAATAGATGGTTGGCCTTTCCTGCCTGAATATCTGATTTACGGTCACCGACCATAATAGCGCGTTCAATCTTGAAATCAGATAATAAACGTTCGACTAAATCATCCTTTGATTCTGTTTGAAACCGACCAGCACTATATAAATCCATAAAGTATTCCGTCATCTCAAAACAAGAACAAACACCCCTTATGTATTCATCTAAGCCATTACTCGCAACAAATACGGGGATTTTTTCCTTGTTCAGCTTACGCAACATCTCTATGACACTAGGGTACAAGTGGACGCCACCTTGCTTAAGAATTTCTAACTCATATGTAAGCATTAATTGATCTGCCTTCTTCATTACTTCAGCGCTTTGACCCGGAAGTAATTTATTCCATATGTCCTCAAGTGTCATCCCAAATACACCTGTTAGATCATCATCATCTGGGATCTTATCGGTGAAAAGTCCTTCTTCCTTTAAGGTTTCAAAGGTCTTTTTAAATGCTGGGAGTGCAACTTCTTCTGTTTTTAAGAGTGTACCATCCATGTCAAAAATAACTGCAAATGAAATAGAATGATTCATAAGTCCTTTACTCCCCCTTCTCTTTGTATGTTTACCTAAATCTGCACACTAATATGCTATACTAAAACTAATTTAACACAAGAACAATCAAGGAGAACCTAGTGAAACCAAAGGTCATCTTTAGTCTTCGCGCAAAAATTGGAATTCTCGTCTTCTTCCTAGTTCTATTGTCCACCGGAATCAGTGGGGCCATGCTCATTGAGAAAGTATTCGAAGCCATTGAAAAGGAACTAGGTCAACGAGCATTATCCATAGCCAGATCAGTCGCCCAAGTAGATGAGGTCATCCAATCTGTCGGGCATCCCGAAGGATTTAAAGTTATACAGCCTACTGCAGAGAAAATTCGATTAGCCACAGATGTAGAATATGTGGTTGTATTCGATATGAATCGTATTCGATATTCTTCACCCCTCTCATCCAAAATTGGAACCGTTTTTGATAGTGGAGATGAAGGTGCCTCTCTAGCTGAATTAGCTTATATATCAAGAGCATACGGCGTGTTGGGCCCATCAATTCGAGCCTTTGTTCCGATTATGAATGGGAGTAAACAAGTTGGTGTTGTTGTTGTAGGAATGATTACACCAACTTATTTCCAGCTCCTTACACAATACCATTCGGACCTCAATCTTATTCTTATCATAGGTCTTGGGATTGGTTTATTTGGTGCGTTTCTACTTGCTTATGATATTAAAAAGCAAATGTTCAATATGGAACCAGGAGAAATCGCCCGTCTACTTGAAGAAAGAATCGCCGTATTTAAATTCATTGGGGAAGGAATCGTCGCTACAGATAAAGATTCTCAAATCACCATTATTAATTCTGAGGCTTCACGCATACTAGGTATCGATGAATCTGCAATAGGCAAAAAAGTAGATGAAATAATCCCGAACACTCAATTGGTTACTGTTATGCAAACGGGCATTCCTCAATATAACGAAGACCGCATGCTTGGTAACATCCGTATCCTAGCCACCGTCCTACCTATACGGATTAAAGGTGAAATCGTTGGTGCCGTAGCAACCTTTCGTGACAAGACAACGGTTCTAAATCTTTCTGAAGAGCTAACAGGGGTTAAGCAGTTTATCGAAGCACTTAGAGTACAGAATCATGAATACATGAACAAATTACATACGATTGCTGGTCTACTCCAACTGAATAAAACAGACCAAGCACTAAACTATATTTTTGATATTACAGAAAAGCAGGAAGAGCTCGCCTCCTTCTTAACCAATCAGATTTGCGACTATAGTATTGCTGGCCTTCTATTAGGTAAGGTTAGCCGTGCTAAAGAGCTTGGGATTGATCTTCACATCGATCGAAGGAGTCGCTTAAATTCGATTCCCGATCAGTGGGACACAGGAGTATTCATTGCGGTATTAGGCAATCTACTAGAGAACGCCATGGAAGCCCTCCAAGGGCAACCCTTGGAAAAAAGACGTATTATATGTCTGTTGAAGGACAGTGAGGATTCCTTATTCATTCAAGTCGAGGACAACGGCCCAGGTATACCGAATGAAATCCGTGACCAGATCTATATCCAAGGTTTTAGCACGAAGGAAAATAAACTTAAGAATAGGGGAATTGGTCTTGCTTTGGTTTACCGGTACGTGGAGGGAGCAGGCGGAACGATTGAATTAGAATCTAAGGTAGGAGTCGGAACCTGTTTTGCTATTACCATTCCAAGATACGAAGGAGAGGAGAAGCCGTTATGAGTGTGGAGCTAGTGCGAACGATTATTGTTGAAGATGATCCTATGGTTATGGAAGTGAATCGCCAGTTTATTGAAGCCACTGGTGGTTTTGAGATTGTTGGTTTGGCCAATACAGGAACCGAAGCATTAGAGTTAATCTCCTCACTTAAGCCTCACCTTGTGATCTTGGATATTTTCCTCCCTGATTTGGGTGGACTTGAAACACTAGCTGAAATCAGACGCCGCAATGAGCCTGTGGATGTGATACTCGTAACAGCAGCTAGAGATTCCGAAACGATTAAGAATGTCTTTCGCTACGGGGCTATTGATTATATTGTTAAACCATTTAAATTCGAACGATTCAAGACAGCTCTCCAGTCCTACCAGACCCTACGTAATACTTTAAATAAGGATTCCCTAGATCAAGAGGAAATTGATCGTCTGTCTTCCGGTCGAGCTACAAGGGATACAGAAGAGGAGACCCGCAAGGATGAATTCAGTAAGGATAAATTATTGAAGGATAGATTACCAGAGGATGAAGTACCTAAGGATCATTTACCGAAGGGATTAACCGAGATTACACTAAAGCAAATTCTTATCTATCTATTAAGACAAACCGAACCACAATCAGCTGAAGAAGTAGCAGAAGGTGTTGGAATCGCACGGGTAACAGCTAGAAGATATCTTGAGTTTCTAGAAAAAATCGGGAAGGTTAATCTTGCCGTACAATATGGATCCGTTGGTCGACCAGTTAATCGGTATTTGTTTAAACATTAATCCCTTAGCTAATAAGATTTTTTTGTGGGATAGAGGCCTCTTGGGGGCCTTATGATCCCCCCTCGAAACCAACCCCATAAAAAAAAGGTTGAGCTAGGATCCCCCTAACTCAACCTTTTTAATTAAGCCGTAAATTGTTTAACCTCTTTAATCTGACCCATAGGTGTAAATTCTTTTTCCATTTTCGATATAACGACTGTTGCAACACCATTACCAATAAGGTTAGTGATCGCACGAGCAGTGGACATGAAGCGGTCGATACCAAGAAGCAATGCGATACCTTCAACAGGAACACTTGGGAATACGGCTAGAGTTGCTGCAAGTGTGATAAATCCTGCTCCTGTAACCCCTGCTGCTCCCTTAGAAGTAAGCATCAATACACCAAGTAGCATTAATTGTTGACCTAAGGATAAATCAACTCCATAGGCTTGCGCAATAAACAATGCAGAGAATGCTAAGTAAATATTTGTACCATCAAGGTTAAATGAGTATCCTGTTGGAATAACAAGACCTACTACAGATTTTGAGCATCCATAATCTTCAAGCTTCTCAACCATCCTAGGTAAAGCAGATTCAGAAGAAGAGGTACCAAATACTAAGAAGATCTCATCTTTGATATAAGCAATAAATTTAAAAATGCTGAAACGATAGTATTTTGCAATGGCTCCAAGAACAACGATTACAAACACTGACATTGCAAGAAGTGTAAGAGCAAATAACTTTCCAAGAGAAACTAAGGAACCTACTCCAAACTTACCAATCGTGTAAGCCATTGCACCGAATGCTGCAACCGCAGAGTAATACATAATAATATTAACGATTCGGAAGAATACTTCAGAAACTTTTTCAAAGAAATCAAGAACACTCTTTCCACGTTCTCCCATACCTGATAAGGAAGCCCCAAACAAAACAGCTAATATAAGAATAGGAAGTAATTCACCTTTTGCTAATGCTCCCACAAAACTGTCAGGAATAATCCCTAAGATATAATCCATGAATCCATGGCCGCCCTCAGCTGCTGCTTTGGTATATTTAGAAATATCACCTGTTGCAGAACTAGCATTGACGCCTGTACCTGGATGAAACACGTTTGCAAATAGAATACCAATAGCTAGGGCAAACGTACTGACAATCTCAAAGTACAATAATGTCTTACCACCAATACGACCAACTTTCTTCATGTCACCCATACCAGCGATACCATGAACGATCGTTAAGAAAATAATAGGTGCGATAACCATCTTGATTGCTTTCACAAAAATGTCAGCTAAAACTTTCATTTCTGCGGCTTGTTTAGGAAAGAATTCTCCAAATAATACACCTAAGATCATAGCAACAATAACTTGAAACGTAAGGCTCTTAAAATTGATTTTCACGGTGTTTTCCTCCTTATATTTTAGTGTTTGATCTCCGCAAAGTAATCTTGAATAGTCTTATTATCCGAGACATGGGATAAATACCACCCATAGGTACCTTGAAAAGCTTGCTGCCATTTCTTCTTTTCATTACTGCTAAGCTCATAAAGATAAATATCCTTGTTCGCTTTTAATTCCTCATACTCTTTTTGATTAATCCTTTGTGCCTGAATTCTCTCCCATTTCGTTACATCAATCAAGGTATCTGTGATTAATCGTTGGGTTTCAGCCGGAATACTGTCCCAAAAGCGACTATCGGTTAGAACATAATACCCTAAATAACCATGGTCACTTTTTGTAATATATTTCTGTGAAACATACAACTTCTTATTCACAATATTGGAGACTGTATTCTCTTCCCCATCTACCCGCCCTTTTTCTAATGCTGTGTATAATTCGCTAAAAGGGAGGGTGGCAGTTTTTGCATCTACAGCTGCAAACTGCTGCTCAATCAAATCACTTGGCATAATTCGAAAGGTTAATCCACTGAAATCCATTGGGGTCTTTATCGGGCGATCGTTATTCGTGATCTGTTTTAATGCATTATCCCAAATGGATAACACTTTATATCCTTTCTCCTCTAGTAAGCGGTTCAATTCTTGACCCACAGGCCCATCTGATAACTTCCACACTTCTTCCTGGGAGGGGAACAAATAGGGAAGGTCATAGATTTGAACTTCTGGTACTTCAGAGGATAGCTTAGAAATTGCTGGTGCAATTAACTGCACATCCCCCTTTTTTAATTCTTCAAACTCTTCCTCATCTGAATAAAGGGTAGCATTAGGGAACAGCTGAACCTCAATCTTCCCATGGCTTCGTTCTTCAATGAGTTCTTTCAATTTTCTTGCAGCTAATCCTTTAGGGGTTTCTTCTCCTGTAACATAAGAGAAGCGGAGAATCAACTTGTCCTGTGGTCCAACTTGATCGTTATCAATTGCCCGCTGTCGGTTGGCTGAACATCCTGAAATCAATACAATTATTACCAAGATAATGGTGGAAATGATGTGTCGCCATGGGGTTCTTACAGTATCCTTCAAGATACTAATTCCTCCAATCCAATAGGACCCATCTGAATTGTTCAATTATTGAAAGCGTGAACACTTAAGGATGATATTTAGTGAACCGCTTACTTATTAATTTCATTTTATTTATAATTTTAAATTTGAACAATCTTATGGCCATATTGTTTATTTTGGTCTTTTTGATCATAAATAAAGAAAACTCTGTTAAAGGTTCATCCTATAACAGAGTTTATACGATTACTGAATTTAATTATACTTCTGACTCAGGAGCTTCCACATGTTGATGACGCATAAGTGGGAATAACAGAACATCGCGAATCGAAGGTGAATCCGTTAGAAGCATTACGATACGATCGATCCCGATCCCAAGTCCACCTGTAGGTGGCATTCCATACTCAAGTGATTCTATAAAATCCTCATCCATCATATGTGCTTCATCATTACCTGCTTCACGTTCCAAAAGCTGGGCTTCAAAGCGTTCTCGCTGGTCAATTGGATCGTTAAGCTCTGTAAAAGCATTGGCATGCTCTCTAGCTACAATAAATAACTCGAAACGATCTGTAAAGCGTTCATCATTTTCGTTCTTTTTGGCCAATGGAGAAACATCCACTGGATGTCCAAAAATAAAGGTTGGTTGAACCAAAGTTTCTTCAACTTTTTGTTCAAAAAATTCGTTAACAATATGACCATATTTCATACTAGCTGTAATCTGCACATGATGTTGCTTAGCAAACTCCCGAGCCTGTTCATCAGACATCTTAGGCCAAAAATCAACTCCAGTAACCTCTTTAATGGCATCAACCATATGTACTCTCCGCCATCTTGGAGTTAGGTCAATCTCTTGACCTTGATACATTACTTTCATTGTACCTAATACATCCTGAGCAATATGTGCAATTAGATTTTCCGTAAGCTCCATAATATCTTCAAAATCAGCATATGCCTCATACAATTCAATAGAGGTGAATTCTGGATTATGGCGAGTAGAGATTCCCTCATTACGGAAAATACGACCAATCTCATATACTTTCTCTAATCCGCCTACAATCAATCGCTTCAAATGCAGCTCGGTAGCAATACGCATAAATAACTTCATATCTAATGCATTATGATGCGTAATGAAAGGACGTGCTGCAGCACCACCTGGAATGGAATGCATAGTAGGTGTTTCAACCTCAAGATAACCACGATCATCTAGGTATCTTCTCATGGATTGAAGAATCTTGCTGCGTGTAACAAAGGTATGCATCGATTCAGGATTCATAATTAGATCAAGATATCTCTTACGGTAACGAGTTTCGATATCCTTAAGTCCATGGAACTTCTCTGGTAAAGGTCTTAGGGATTTCGTAAGCAACGTAAACTCCTTTGCCTTAACCGTTATTTCTCCTGTATTTGTCCTGAAGACCCTTCCCTTAAGGCCTACGATATCACCAATATGACATAAATCGAAGATCTCAAAGGCTTCTTCTCCTACTTGATCCTTACGAACGTATATTTGAAATTTACCTGTGCGATCTTGAATGTGGGAGAAACCTGCTTTTCCTTGTCCTCTTTTGGCCATGATTCTTCCCGCAACCGCTACTTCGATTTCCTTTTCATCCAGCTCTTCCTTGCTTAGGTCTCCGTATTGCTCAAGTATCTCTTCTGCAGAATGAGTCCGAACAAATTTTTTACCAAAAGGATCTATACCTAATTCGCGGAGCTGGCTTAGCCTTTCTCTTCTTACCAACAATAGTTCATTTACTTCTTCCTGGGACACAGAAAATTCAACTCCCTTACATCCATTCGCCCAATCAAATCGGACTTACTTAAATTTAATATCCAAAATTTCATACTGAATAACACCAGCAGGTACTTGTACATCTACTACAGCACCCTTCGTCTTACCAAGTAATGCCTGGCCCACTGGAGATTCATTTGAAATTTTGTTGTTTGCTGGATCAGATTCAGCCGAACCAACAATTGTATAATCAACAATATCACCAAACTCTAGATCCTTCAACTTCACAGTTGTTCCTACGCTTACGACACCTTGGTCGACGTCCTCTTGGCTAATTACACGAGCATTACGAAGCATCTTCTCTAGAGTAATGATTCTACCTTCAATAAATGCTTGTTCATTCTTGGCTTCCTCATATTCAGAGTTCTCACTTAGATCACCATAGCCAATCGCTTCTTTAATACGTTCAGCAACTTCCTGGCGCTTAACCGCTTTTAGATGGTCTAATTCTTCCTCTAGCTTTTGTAAACCTTCCCGTGTTAGAAAAACCTCTTTTTCGGACATTCAATCATTCCCCCGATGCATATTTTTCTAAAACCTTAATTATTATTCGATTATTATCATGGTTATTCATTTGGTTTCATTGCTAGGCGTTATTCTTACCTGTATATCATAGGTATTATATGGGAACCTATTTCCCTTGTCAAATTCAATTAGTGCACAATTTCCCCTACTTGATTTGTCGCTTCAAGTTCCAAGACATAGCCAAAAAGCAAGCTTCTCAAGCCTTCTCTTGTTTCGACCTCATTGACTTTTTGTCGAATATGGGCAGAATTTTTCAATCCTTTGAGGTACCAGGCTGCATGTTTTCTCATTTCTTGAATCGCTATTTTTTCACCTTTAAGATCAATAAGTCGATCCATATGAAGTAAGCACACATCAACTTTTTCTTTGGCATCAGGGTCCGGGAGCAATTCTCCCGTTTCCAAATAATGAACCGTACGATAAAGCATCCATGGATTCCCCAACGCTGCTCTTCCAATCATTACCCCATCACAACCCGTTGTTTGCAATAATCTCTTTGCATCCTCAGGAGTTGCCACGTCACCATTTCCAATCACAGGAATGGATACTGCCCGCTTAACCTCACCGATAATGTCCCAGTTGGCAACCCCTTCATACATTTGTACCCTTGTCCGACCATGGACTGCTACAGCGCAGCCTCCTGCACGTTCTACAGCTTTCGCATTCTCTACAGCATAGATATGCTTATCATCCCAGCCAATACGCATTTTTACCGTAACAGGTTTACTTACCGCTTTTACAACAGAAGAGACAACTTGTTCAATTTTGCTTGGATCAAGCAACCACTTAGCCCCTGCATCACAATTCGTTATCTTTGGAACAGGACATCCCATATTAATATCAATAATATCGGCATTTGTATTTTCGTCCACATACTTGGCAGCCTCCACCAAGCTTTCCAACTCACCACCAAATATTTGCAGACTCAAGGGCTTTTCTCTTTCATCCACGTATAACATTTTCAATGTTCGCTCGTTTCCATAATTCACCGCTTTATCACTTACCATCTCTGCACAAACTAACCCTGTACCAAATTCTTTCGCAATTAAACGGAAGGCAGGATTACATACCCCAGCCATCGGAGCTAGAACGACATTATTTTTAAGTTCAACATTTCCAATTTTAAGCTTTTTCATCACACGTCCCTCATAATTTTCAATTCTCTTCTTCCTGAGCACGTAGCTCCCCAACACCAACATCCAAAATATTAACCATTCGATTTAGCATCTTTTCTGTTGGAGTTTTCATTCCTCTTTCAATCGAACCAAGTACAGCAACGGAAATCCCCAATTCTTTGGCAAATTCCTGTTGCGTGTATCCCTTTAACTTTCGAAATGCTCGTATTCGGTTTCCCAATCGAAGTCCATCCATCTATTCACACCACTCTTATCTTCAACCTTTGCTAATAATTCCAAAGGTGTTGTATATATACCATTCCCTATTGGAATCGGACAATCCCCTGTGATCTCAGCTAATGGAATTAACACAAATGCTCTCTCATTCATCCTTGGGTGAGGTATTTCTAAGTCTTCCTCACTGATTAGCTCGGTTCCATAAATTAGAATATCCACATCAATTGTTCGAGGGCCCCAACGGATTTCCCTTGTTCTACCTAACTTTTTTTCTACTTCAAGAATCTTATTTAGTAATTCTCTAGCAGTTAATGTGGTATTCCCCTGAACAACCATATTTAAAAAAGAGGATTGCTCCGTATACCCAATAGGTTCCGTTTCGTAAATGCTAGAAATAGCAGAAAGTGTCATTCCACTAGTTTGTTGAAGTTCGCTAACTGCTTGCCTTAAATAGTGTAATCGATTCCCCATATTACTGCCCAAAGAGAGAAAAAATGGAGCCATTCTAACGCCCTCTCCTGATTTCCACAGCTACTGAATCATAGTGGCCAGGAATGGGTGGATTGGGTTTAATGACTCGAACCATGAGTTCCTCTAACATAGGAAATTCATCTAAAGACTTCTGGGCAATTCGTTGGGCAATTTTCTCCACTAATTGGTATTTTTCATTTTCTACGATTTCTTTGCAAAGACTATAGACCTCCGCATAATTAATCGTATGATTAAGATTATCCGATTGGCCAGCTTGATTTAAATCTAAAAATAACTCAAGATCGATAATAAATCGTTGCCCAAGTTTATTTTCCTCAGAGAAAACCCCGTGGTAACCATAGAATTCCATACGGTTAAAATATATTTTGTCCATGGTTCATCTCACCCTCTGTAACATTGTATCCATCATTCGACTCACTCTAACCGTTTCTTTCACATCATGGACACGTATAATTTGACATCCTTTTTGTATTCCAAGACATACCGTAGCTAATGTACCCTCTAAACGTTCCTCTACTGGCAGATCCAAAGCCAAACCAATAAATGACTTTCGTGAAGTTCCCAATAAAACAGGATATCCCATCGCCACAAAGTCTTCTAAATGAGCCATTGCCACAAGGTTATCTTCATAAGTTTTAGCAAATCCAACACCAGGATCAAGCCAAATGTTTTCTTTAGACACGCCTGCCTTTTCTACAAGGTGGATACTCTCTTCTAAATCCTTCTTCATATCGATAAGCAAATCGTTATATTGTTTATTTTGTCTATTATGCATAAGAATTATTGGAACTTGATGTGCTGCTGCTACTTTCGGCATGTTAGGATCCCCAACAGCACGCCATATATCATTGATAATATCAGCTCCTGCTAATAGTGCTTCATGGGCAACCTCTGCCTTATATGTATCAATGGAAATAGGAATATCTAATTCATTACGAATTGCAGATATGATAGGAAGCACTCTCTCCATTTCCTCTTCCTCAGAAACAACTGAAAAACCAGGACGTGTAGACTCTCCACCAATATCAAGAATATCAGCTCCATCCTGGGCAAGCTTTATGGCGTGACGGATGGCCTCATCCCGCTGATTAAAGCGCCCGCCATCTGAAAAAGAGTCTGGCGTCACATTTAAAATCCCCATAACTAATGTTCGTTCACCGAGTAAGGGAATCCTTCTTTTCTTCAATTTACCGACATAGCCCAATCCTATTCACCCCAATTATTTTATTTAAATCAATTATGATCTTTATTAAACTCTTTAAGTATGATTGAATGTTTTAAATCCATAAAGAAAACCGTGATCAACTACAGAAATCACGGCTTGATCTTTTGATACAATTGCACACTACATAAGATGACTTAGGTAGAAGCGGAATACAATCTATCCGCCCTGAAAAACTCTATTCCTATATCCCAATTCGCTGGGAATGAATAAAATTAGCAAGTAATTCCTTCCCATAGTGTGTCATGATCGATTCAGGATGAAATTGTACACCTTCAACCTGCTTCTCCTTATGCCTTAATCCCATAATCTCTCCTTCTTCAGTCCATGCCGTAATCTCCAAGCAATCAGGAAGGCTATGGCGTTCAACAATAAGAGAATGATACCGGGTTGCAGTAAAAGGGGAAGGAATTCCCGTAAAGATGGACTTCTGATCATGATAAATAAGAGAAGTTTTGCCATGCATTAGCCGTTCTGAACGAATTACCTTTCCACCGAATGCCTGTGCAATGGATTGGTGCCCTAAACACACCCCAAGAATGGGAATTTGACCACTTAATTCTTCAATAACCTGAAGGCTAATACCCGCTTCGTTTGGCGTACAAGGTCCCGGTGAAATAATAATTTGGTCTGGATTTAGCGCTTTTATTTGTTCAATAGAAATTTTATCATTGCGGAATACTTGAAGTTCTTCTCCGAGTTCACCCAAAAATTGAACCAAATTGTACGTGAATGAATCATAGTTATCAATCATTATAATCATGCGCTTTCCTCTCCTTTTCTAAACTCTACTCGTCTTTTGTCTTGCTTCACTAAACTAAAACTACCTTAGCGCTTCTATAATCTTTAAAGACTCATAATACTCCGCATCAGACTTGGAGTCAATAATGATTCTAACTTCAGCCCACATTCTCCCCCAGCCTTTAATTTAAGAATGGTTTCGAATAGACCCGTTAAATCCAGTATATATCCGTCGTTTTTATGGTTCAAGCTCTTTAATCATATACAGTAAAGAAAACTTGCCCTTATGCGGATAGGAAAGTGGATAGCATCTATACTTTCCTATCCGTAAAAAAGAAAGGAACCATAATTGGTTCCCTTCTGTTGATTAATCTTCGAATTGATATAGAGCTGTACTTAGATATCTCTCTCCGTTATCTGGAACAACGGCAACAACCTTCTTGCCTTTACCAAGCTTGGTTGCAACCTTAATTGCAGCTGCAATGGCAGCTCCACCAGAAATACCAGAAAGAATTCCTTCTTCCTTAGCAACACGACGGCCGATTTCAAAAGCTTCATCGTTCTCAATTTGGACAACTTCATCATAAACTTCTGTGTTTAGGATTTCTGGGATAAATCCTGCACCTAGTCCTTGTATTTTGTGAGGCCCTGGTTTTCCACCAGATAAAACAGAAGAAGCAGTAGGCTCTACAGCAACAATTTTAATATTTGGAATGTTTTCTTTTAAAACTTCACCAGCACCAGTAATGGTTCCGCCAGTACCAATTCCGGCAACAAAAGCATCGATACCACCAAGCTTAGCAGCTTGTGCAACTAGCTCTTTACCCGTTGTTTCACGGTGAATCTTAGGATTCGCTGGATTCTCGAATTGTTGAGGAACAAAATAGGTCGCATTCTCACTCGCTAATTCTTCAGCCTTGCGGATTGCACCCTTCATCCCTTCAGCACCAGGTGTCAGGATTAACTCTGCTCCGTAAGCGCGAAGTAGATTTCTTCTTTCTATACTCATTGTATCAGGCATGATTAGGATGGCTCTATAACCCTTAGCAGCTGCAACCATAGCTAGACCAATTCCTGTATTTCCACTTGTAGGTTCTACAATCGTATAACCTGGCTTTAATTTTCCAGCTTTCTCAGCTTCTTCAATCATAGAGAATGCAATACGATCCTTTACACTACTTCCTGGATTGAAAAATTCTAATTTAACATAAACATCAGCAGCACCCTCTGGTACAATACGATTCAACTTCACAAGCGGAGTTTCTCCGATTAATTCTAAAATGGAATTTGCTACCTTCATCCGATTTCACTCTCCAATACCAAGTAAGTTAGTAGGTTTTGTAGAAATTATACTCCTCGTTTGATTTTTTGTCAAATAAGTTTTTTACAACGATTGGAAGACCAACGTTTATTTACTCCTATTTTTTAACTAATTGAATTAATTTTTCTAGTTGCGCTTTCTTCACTTCATATTTTTCGTTACAGAAATGACAGGTTATCTCTGTATCCCCCTCGGTTAGCATATCCTTAAGTTCATCTTCTCCCAAGGTAATTAAAGCTTTCTCCACCCGTTCCTCAGAACAATGACAAGAGAACACAACCTCAAGCGTACCTAAGAATTCGATATCCTCTTCTCCAAGAATATCACATAGAATTTCCTCAGGTGTCATCCCTTGATCAATCATTGTAGAAACAGGCTTAATTTGACTTAACTTCTTCTCTATTTCATCAATGTCTGAGTCCTTAATTCCTGGTAGGAGCTGAATAATAAATCCACCCGCAGCTCGAATCGAATAATCCTCATTTACTAAAACTCCAACACCCACTGCAGAAGGAGTTTGCTCTGAGGCGGCAAAATAATACGTAAAGTCCTCACCAAGCTCACCAGATATAAGCTCAATGCTCCCTACATAAGGTTCCTTAAGGCCTAGATCCTTTGTTACACGAAGAAATCCATCGGTTCCAACCGCACGTGCAACATCTAGCTTCCCCTTGTCGTTCAACGGAAAATGGATATGTGGATGTGTGACAATTCCTCTCACTTCTCCTAAGGCATTAGCATCAACAATGATTTGCCCGATAGGGCCTCCACCTTTAATTTGGATGCTTAAACGTTCTTTTCCTTTCAGCATGGCACCCATCATAGCAGCTGCTGATGCAGTTCTGCCTAATGCAGCACTAGCTACCGGCCAAGTATCATTACGTTTTCTTAAATTTTCTACAATCTGCGTGGATTGTATGGCAAACGCACGTACTTTACCGTCCCTAGAGATTGCCCGAACGATATAGTCCTTTTCTTTTGACATAATTAGATTTACCTTTCCTTTCTATTCCGGTCATAAATTAACATTAACCCTTTTAAGGTGAGAAGCGGGTCTACAATATCAATACATGCTGTTTCAGTTTGAATTAATTCGGATAAACCACCTGTTGCTACTACTTTAGGATTTGCCTTCGCCTCCGCCTTCATCCGGTTAACAATCTCATTAACCTGGCCAACAAACCCATAGAAAATCCCCGCTTGCATCGCAACCACTGTATTCTTCCCTAAAACATACTGAGGTTTAGTGATTTCTATACGAGGTAGCTTGGCAGCTCGACTATATAAAGCTTCCGTAGAAATTTTGATTCCAGGTGCAATCGCACCACCAGACCAATTCCCTTGCTCATCAATATAACAAAATGTCGTTGCCGTTCCGAAATCCACAACAATTAAGGGTGGTCCATAAAAATGAATTGCAGAAACCGCATTCACAATACGATCTGCTCCTACTTCTCTAGGATTCTCTGCTTTAATATTTAGCCCGGTCTTTATTCCAGGCCCAATCACAAGTGGTTTAGTATGGAAATAGGTTTGCACCATCATTTCCAATGTAAACATTAGAGGGGGAACTACTGAAGAAATGATTACTCCTTCAATTCCATTTACATTTAGTCCTACATCATGAAATAGGCTTTTAATGAGAATCCCATATTCGTCATCGGTTTTGCTTCGATCCGTCGCAATCCTCCAATGATGTTTTAACACTTCACCATCGAAGACACCTAACACAATATTTGTATTTCCTACATCGATAACTAAAACCATGGTACTACCTCACTTGCTATCTTTTTCGTTGATTTAAATCTAAGCTGATGTCTAACGCTTTAACCGAATGAGTCAAGGCTCCTACAGAAATAACATCTACTCCTGTACTAGCAATAGCTGTAACGGTTTCTAGATTCACCCCACCTGAAGCCTCTACAACAGCTTGTCCATTAATTAATACAACTGCTTCTCTCATTTGTTCCACACTCATATTATCAAGCATAATAATGTCTGCACGGGCAAGGAGGGCTTCTTTCACTTGGTCTAGAGATTCAACCTCAACCTCAATTTTTGTGGTATGAGGAATATATTGTCTAGCAGCCAAAACCGCTTCCCCAATCCCTCCTGCCGCTTTAATATGATTATCCTTAATCATTACCGCATCAAAGAGACCAAACCGATGATTATGTCCACCACCCATACGAACTGCATATTTCTCAAGCATTCTAAGACCCGGTGTTGTTTTTCGTGTATCGACAATCCGAACATTGGAATTGGCAGCATAGGCCCTAGTCGTATATTCCCGAGTAGAGGTAGCAATTCCCGACATTCTTTGAAGCAAATTTAAAGCTAATCTCTCCGCTGTTAGAATCGATCCAGCATTCCCCTCTATTTCAGCCAGTACTGCGCCTTGTTTAATTTCTTCCCCATCCTGAACAAAACTACGAAACTCTAAATTACTGTCTAATGATTGGAATACGAATTGTGCCACATCTAAACCAGCTACTACACCAGAATCCTTAGCATACATAATTCCTACCGCTTTCGCATCTACAGGAATTGTAGATTGAACAGAAATGTCCCCATTCCCAATATCCTCTTCTAACCATTCCTGGATTTGCCTTTTTAATTTTTCACGATTAATCATCATAGAAACATCTCTCCTCCATTACTCCCTCTTCTAAGGACTGAATTATATTCTTACGCCAAATCACATCGTCACGATTGGGAAAATCATCTCGATAATGTCCACCACGACTTTCTTCCCGAAGCAATGCTGCCCGAGTGGCTAATAGTGAACAAGTAAGCAGATTTAAATACTCGTATTCTAATGGCATTGTAGGCTGTTTGCGGAATTGTTTCGTTGTGTTCCTCTCCAATTCCTTAAGGGCCTTGATTAGACACTTTTCATCTCTTTTTAATCCGACCTGTCGTACCATCAACTTTTGTAATTTAAGCCGGCGTTCTAAGCTTACTTCTTCACTTTCTTTAATTGGGTCTCGCATGATAGAAAAAGAAAGGCGAAGATCAGGATTCCAATCAGTAGGGTTCAAATCACGGATTTGTTCAGAAATTCGTTTACCGAATACAATAGCCTCCGATAAAGAGTTACTTGCCAGACGATTGGCACCATGTACACCTGTGCAGGATACCTCTCCACAAGCATACAATCGTTGGATATTGGTTTCCCCATGAAGACCTGTTTTAACCCCTCCCATCATATAATGAGCAGCTGGAGCCACAGGAATCCAATCGGTTATCATATCTAAACCATGGGTTAAGCATACCTGATAGATATTAGGGAATCTACGTTTAATCAACTCTTCTGTTTCATGCGTAATATCCAAATAAACAAATGTAGATTTAGTTTTTTCCATCTCGGAAACAATTGCCCTGGCCACAACGTCTCTTGGAGCCAATTCTAATTGGGGATGATATTTCTCCATGAATCTCTCCCCATTAATGTTCCTTAAAATTGCCCCTTCTCCACGTACAGCTTCTGAAATCAAGAAACGAGGAGCGCCTGGATAGCATAAAGATGTAGGATGAAATTGAATGAATTCTACATCCTTAATATGAGCACCTGCACGATAAGCCATCGCAATCCCATCCCCAGTAGCTACCTCAGGGTTAGTCGTGTATCGATAAAGCTGCCCCGCACCACCCGTTGCAAGTACAGTTGCATCTGCACAGATAAATTTTTGATTCCGATTACAATCTTCAACGATCGTTCCTTTACACTCACCATTAATCGTCACTAAATCAATGGCAAAGTGGTTCTCCATAATATGAATATTAGGATTTTCTCTTACCCTCTCTGATAAGGCTCTAACAATTTCAGCCCCTGTAGAGTCTCCATGTGCATGTAAAATCCTTCTCCTGCTATGGGCCCCTTCCTTCGTAAGTGCAAGATCATTTCCCTCTTTGTCAAACTCCGTTCCTAACCGGATTAGCTCAAATACTCCAGCAGGGCCTTCTGTAACCAAAACATCCACAGCACTATGCGAACACAACCCTGCACCTGCAATTAATGTATCTTGTCTATGTAAGCTAATTGAATCCTTCTCTGCAATAACAGCAGCTATTCCACCCTGTGCATAACGGGTATTACTTTCTAGTAGGCCCTCTTTACAAATAAGTGTAACTTCTGAATGAGTCGCTATACTGAGTGCAGAATATAAGCCAGCAATACCAGAACCAATGACACAGACTTTTGTACGAATGATTTCCATATCATCTATTTTAAAATCAATCAAATAACGGGGGACCATGAGAGTAAAATTCCTTTCATTATGAAATTTAAGGAAAGCTCGTTCTCTTATGTAAGAAGAATCCAAAAAAATTTGAAAATCCTACACGCTAAAAAAGAAGTATAAAATAGTGAATACCACCATTTTATACCCCTAATCTAAAAGTAACCAGTTTTTATTGTACCTCGGCCTCAAATTGAAGCATACGTTCTAAAGATTCACGCGCCGCATCCGCAACATGCTTTGGAACATAAATCTGAGGCTGCATAGTCTCCAGAGCCGTAACAAGTTTCTTTAAGTTATTCACTTTCATATTTGGACACACTAAATACTTCGACGCAAAATGGAATATCTTATTAGGACTATCCTGAGTTAATCGATAATGTACTCCATCCTCAGTCCCGACAATAAATTCATTATGACTTGATTCACGGCAATATTTCAAAATACCAGTTGTACTACCAACAAAATCAGCAAGTGCAACCACCTCAGGTTTACACTCCGGATGAACTACAAATTGTGCATTGGGATGTTCTTGTTTAAGACGGACAACATCCTCTACAGACAATTGGTCGTGTGTATTACAATAGCCTTCCCAAATAATCATTTTCTTGTCTGTAAACCCAGAAACATAATGACCTAGGTTTTTATCAGGAACCCATATAATTTCATCAGCTTCAATATTCTGAATGACCTTTTTGGCGTTTGAAGAAGTACAGCATACATAAGTTTCTGCTTTTACTTCTGCTGAGGTATTAATATAGGAAACCACTTTGGCATTCGGATGTTGACTCTTCATCTTACGTAAGCCATCCACATTCACCATATCCGCCATCGGACAACCAGCCCGTTCATCAGGAATGAGGACAATTTTGTCTGGCGAAAGAATTTTAGCGCTTTCACCCATAAAGTGAACCCCACAAAATAAGATAACATCAGCATCTGTTTGCTTTGCTTTTTGAGCTAGTCCAAATGAATCCCCTAAGAAATCAGCGATCTCTTGAATTTCTGGGCGCTGATAATAATGAGCTAAGATAATTGCATTTTTCTCTTTCTTTAATTGAAGGATTCTTTCCTTTAATTCTTCATTTCTCTCCGCTTTCTTTGCTGCTGCTAGCGACTCCATGAGGATACCCCCTAAACGTAGCCTATTTTTACTGAATTTTAGACCTAGCTATGCTTTTTGTCAATGCTCTGAACCCATATACAAAACTTGGCTGGCTCTAGAACCAAGTTGTGCCTTATGCGGAGATTAGAATCATAAAAAATACTTATATGGAAAAAGCACTCCTAAGAGTGCTTTTTCTTTATTTACTATTATTCTTCATCTTTTTTAGGCTGAATATGCACATTTACATCTCCAGCTTCTTCAACATCTGTAGATACTTTAGGCTCGAGCTTTCCATTCTCAATGATGGATTTGATCTGTTCCGCATCAAGTGTTTCAACTTCTAATAAAGTTTGCGCAACCTCTTCAAGCTGATCACTATATTTTATAAGCAGATCTTTCGTACGCTTATATTGCTCACGGATAATCCGTTGAATTTCTTGATCAATTTCCTGAGAAGTATGTTCACTATAGTCACGTTCATGGCCGAAATCACGTCCTAGGAACACCTGGCCCTGTGAACGACCAAATTGCATTGGTCCAAGTTTATCACTCATACCAAATTCAACAACCATGCGACGAGCAATTCCTGTCGCCCGTTCAAAGTCATTATGCGCACCTGTCGAGATCTCTTGAAGCTTAAGCTCTTCTGCTACACGCCCACCAAGAAGTCCTGATATTTTGTCTAGAAGCTCAGAACGAGTAGCAAAATATCGATCTTCCTTCGGAAGCATTACAGTATAACCACCAGCACTTCCACGTGGAATAATTGTTACCTTATGAACCATATCCGCATGTTCTAAATGGTAACCAACAATGGTGTGCCCTGCTTCATGATAAGCAACAAGTCGTTTTTCTTGTTCACTAATAACACGAGATTTCTTCGCTGGGCCTGCAATGACACGATCAATTGCTTCGTCCACTTCAGACATTTCAATCTTTTTCTTGTTCCTTCTTGCAGTGAGAAGCGCCGCTTCATTCAGCAAGTTCTCTAAATCAGCACCTGTAAAACCAGGTGTTCTTCTAGCAATAACATCTAAATCAACGGAATCAGACAAAGGCTTATTTCGTGCATGCACACCAAGTACAGCCATACGTCCCTTCACATCTGGACGATCTACCGTAATTTGACGGTCAAATCGACCTGGACGGAGTAATGCTGGATCTAGAATATCTGGGCGGTTCGTAGCTGCAACAATGATAATTCCCTCATTTGCCCCAAAGCCGTCCATCTCTACTAGCAATTGGTTCAAGGTTTGCTCCCGTTCATCATGACCACCGCCAAGACCAGCGCCACGCTGACGACCAACCGCATCAATTTCATCAATAAATATAATACAAGGGGCATTCTTCTTAGCATTCTCAAACAAGTCTCTTACCCTAGAAGCACCGACCCCAACAAACATTTCAACGAAGTCAGAACCACTAATGCTAAAGAAAGGTACACCAGCTTCTCCTGCAACGGCTCTTGCTAGCAATGTTTTACCAGTACCTGGTGGTCCTACAAGTAAAACCCCTTTCGGAATTCTAGCCCCAATCTGGGCGAAGCGCCTTGGATCCTTAAGGAATTCTACAACTTCCTCAAGTTCTGCCTTCTCCTCGTCGGCTCCCGCTACATCATTGAATGTAACCTTCTTCTTATCATCGGTGTAGAGCTTCGCTTTGCTCTTACCGAAGTTCATGACGCGACTTCCGCCACCCTGTGCTTGGTTTAGAAGGAAGAAGAATAGAATGAATATGATGACAAAAGGAATAATCGACGTAAGAAAGGTAAGCCAAACTGAGTCACCCTTCTGTTGCTCGTAGGTTTCTTTTGTCAGGTGTGCTTCCTCGATCTTCTTCAACAACTCGGTATTATTGTAAAGCGGACCATTAGAATAGAAAACATCCCCGCTCTTAAGCTTTCCTTCAATATAATAAGTTCCGCTTTCAGGACGGATCATTACCTCGGCAACTTGGCCACTCTCTAATTTCTGCCTAAAATCGTTATATGGCATTTTAGATGTTTCAGTTCCCTGATTGGCAATGAAGTTTACAATTCCTACAGTCACTAGGAAAATTAGTAAGTAGAAACCTGTATTTCGAAAAAAACGATTCATCCCTGACCTCCTCTCACGACAAAAACACTCGTATTATTTTACCATAATATCGACTTTGTTCACAACTATACTAGCTACTATAAACCTCTGGTTTCAGTATGCCGATATATGGCAGGTTTCGATACCGTTCTGCATAATCCAAGCCATATCCAACGACAAACTCATCAGGAACAACAAAACCACAATAATCCGGTTTGATATTCACTGTTCGACGCAATGGTTTATCTAGGAGTGTAACGATTCGGACACTCGCAGCATTGCGCCTGCGTAGTAAATCCAATAGGTAGCTTAACGTAAGTCCACTGTCAATGATATCCTCAACAATTAGAATATGACGTCCCTCTACACTTGCATCCAAGTCCTTAATAATACGAACCTCTCCTGATGAAACAGTGGAAGCACCATAGCTTGAAACAGCCATAAAATCCATTTGTATGTGTATAGTAATGCGTTTAATTAGATCTGACATAAAAGGTGCTGCCCCTTTTAGTACACAGATAACAAGGGGATTCTTATCCTTGTAGTCTTCACTAATTACACGTCCTAATTCACCAATTTTTAATTGTAATTCTTCCTCACTAAGAAGAACTTCTTTTATGTCGTTTTGCATGCTGACCTCCCATTAAATTTCAACCATCTGCTCTATATGTATGGTAAGAATTTGCTTTGTACTAGATGTTTTTGTTGCCAAGTTCGAACGTTTAACCCCAGGAATCCACAGAATATGGTCACTAGTTGCCAGAATAGGCATGATCGATCTCAATCTTCGTGGTACTTTAGCATCTATAAGGATATCTTTTACCTTTTTGCTTCCTTGCATGCCAAGTAAGGTCATACGATCACCATTCCGCCTTGTTCGGAGGTATAATGGCCCTGGAATTTGATCAGCATCAAAAGTCCCCAAGTATCCAGTTTTATGCGAATATATATAGTCGGAGGGATGGATTTGGGTAGTTACCCAAACACCTAATTCTTCAATATATATACGCCCTGGAATCTCTAAAGAATATGAATAACTACCTGTATCATTGTAGGTGCTTTCAGTTATGAAGATAACATCCTCATATTCTTTCCACGCAGTCACTCCAAGGGGAAGCTCCCGTTTCGTTCCAGTCCGTCCATTCCTGATCCATTCGCAAAGCTGATTAATATGTATAAATCCAAGGTTCTCTTCTTTAAGAAGAAGATAATTAAATATTAGTTTAATCATCCTCCTTTGTAAAGCAAGATGACACTCTGAAAATAGTTTGCCCTTGATTACAATTTTATTATTTTTTCTGGATTTGATGATTTCTTTTGTTTTTTCCTTAATAATTTGTTCCATGAAGCGATTTTCCCCATCAGCAATATCTGCTAAATGAACCAAAGAATCCTGGATTCCTGGTCCTAGCTGCTCCTCTAACCAGGGAAGAATTTTCAAACGCAAAAGATTCCGGTGATATTTCGTCTTTAGATTACTACTATCTAACCTTGGGGTCATACCACGTTCCTTACAATATAACTCCAAATCACTCTTATAAAAGGGTAAAAATGGCCGAACAATCGTCAATCCCTTTTCTACTCGAGTCTGAGGAATGCCTGCTAATCCATCAATTCCGGTCCCTCGAATAATCCTCATTAATACCGTTTCCGCTTGATCATTAGCATGATGAGCCAAGGCTAATTTGTTAATATTCCACTGTTTACTAACCTCGTGATAAAAGCTATAGCGGAGTAATCTTGATGCTTCTTGAGGATTAACATGATGATCCTTTATATACCCAGGAACGTCCCTCTCCCCAATTTCACAGGGTATGTTGCGAATAGCACAGAAATCACGCACGAACTGTGCATCTCCTTTAGATTCTTCTCCACGGAACTGATGGTTAAGATGTGCAGCGAAGATCTCCCAACCACCTTCCTTAGATAACGCATGAAGGGAATCGAGTAAAGCAAGGGAATCTACACCCCCTGACACACCAACGAGGATGCGATCACCAGAAGAAAATAATTGTTGTTTATGTATCCAATCTTTAAATCGTGTTAAAAACATAACATCTCCTTAGGCAATCAGGATTAAAACCCATTTTATTCCCACTAGTGTCCAAGTATTATACCATATATCGTCCAATTACTTCTATTTACAGGTTGAATACTTTTTGATAAGTTCTTGACTCTTTCACATACGGTAAAAATACTTGGTAAATTCCAATACGTCGATAAAGCCCAAAGGCTTCGCCCTTGAGCTAAAATTTTTATTTATTATGCTCATCTCCCTCCTTAAAATTCTAGATCATCTCTAACTTACACGTTTAGGGCGCTGAATTTTTTCAATTCCTGGCAGAGGAAACGTTCCCCATTTTGGTGAAAAACGATCCACTCTAGAGACTAGAATGGTCATATCGTCATCAATTTCGCCAAACTTACTACGTATCACACGTTCAAGAAGCAGGTCTGCAATCTGTTCCGGATCATCTGTTTTTAATTCAGAAATAATTCTTTTAAACCACATCTCCTTATTTTCAATTTGGGAAGGTGCTTCTAATAACCCATCTGACACCATAATAAGGATATCACCCGGTTTAAGCTCTTCCGTCACGATATCTACATCAATATCCTCAATAATTCCAATAGGGAGGTTATTGGCTGTTATAGAGAAAACCTCTCTTCCTCGTTTAATGAAACTTGGATTGGACCCTGTCTTAATAAATTTCGTGTGACAGCTGTATTGATCCACAATAGCTAGGTCTACAGTGGCAAATATCTCATCCGGGGAACGTAAGGACAATACCGTATTTACAGATTTGATTGCCAGTGTTTCATCTAAACCTGCCTCTAGAAGCTCCTTAAGCAATTGTAATGTAGAGGTACTCTCTAAGTGAGCCCGATCTCCGTTTCCCATCCCATCACTAATCGCCATTATATATTTCCCACTTCCAAGCTCCATGGTCATAAAACAGTCCCCTGATACCAATCTTCCATCCTTTGCAAGGCCCGTTCCATAAGATGAAATCCTATAATTTTTCTCAGAACCAAGAATAACGGTACAGGTTCCATCTCCCAAAACATCACATTCCTTACTTTTAACATTGATATTCTCCCCTATAATCGAGGTAAGCATGGGAGCAACGATGCTTTCGCACTGAATATGTCCATCACAGGCAGGTTGTGTAATCTCAATATCCACCTTCCCCTCTTCTAAACTGAGGATATTCACTCTTTGAACGGATAGCCCAATCTTTTCAAAAGCGGCAAGAATCTGCTGTTCTTGTAAAGAAAGATCAATCCCTTCTTTTTTTAATTCATCTGCAAAATTTCTCATAACCTTAGAAACACCTGTTAGCTGATCTGCTACTAATCTTCTACTATCCTTCACCTGTTTTTGTAGCACAAGGCTTTCGTGTAAGCAGTCATATTCCTGATTAATAACCTTCTCTAACTTTTCCTTATTAATGCAATTCGTATGATATTCCTTAACCTCCATTTTTTCATAGTAAAAATCACCGAATGTATCTAAATGTTTTACCAACTCCCCTATAAATTGGATGGTTGTTTCCGAGGCTTGCTCAGACCAACACCGATCTCTCTTCCAACAGGTTTGACACGACCTTTCAGTAATTTTCGCCATAAATTCATGCATATCAAGGGGATCTGGATCGTCTTCTTCCTTTTTATTTTGAACCGCAACCTGGATGAAGGCATCAGATAGCTGTTGAAAGAGGTTAGAAAACTTCATCACCTTGTTCACTGTCACATCCCTAACCTTCTTCATATACTCATCCTGAGATTTTTCATTTTCTTCAGTCCCAGGAATAAATCTCGCCACATTCTGCAAAAAAAATTTCGGAGTAATCATGAAAATTCCTGCAGCCATTAATGTTTCTATTCCTGAATGGATAATAGACTGCTTGTCCCCTACATAGAGAGTAATAATTGATGAGCCAACTAAAAGACCAAAAGCAGATCCCACTCTTCTTCCTTCCTTGAGCATTCCTGCTAACAGACCGGAAAAGGCCAACAGACTCACTTGTTGGATCAACTCAACATTAGCAAGACTAATAATAAGTCCCGTAACTACACCAACTGCAGCCCCAATGGTCCCTCCACCAACAAAAGCCAATACAACCACTAGATATTTAGCTAATATACTTTGAATCGAAACTCCATCAATTTGCCAACCTATGGTTCCTGTCATTACTGAAGCGAGAAGGATGACCAAACAAACAATTTCTTCTGTTTTAAGTTCATGATGATACTTTTTACTTGTCAAGAAGGGGAGGGATTGAAGGAAAATCAAGGTCAATACCATAGCAAGGATAGCTTCGACACCATTCATTAGAACGGAAAAACTAGAAAATTCTCCTTTAAAGTAGGTATATAAAAAATGACTTAGGAATATAGATATGAATACGACATAGGGGGCTTTGTTTAATTCCCTCTTTTTTAATCGTTCCTGAATTCGTAAAATTGCAAAAGAAAAAGCTAAATTTAAAAATACAACCAAAGCATGATCCGCAGATCGAGAAGCAGCTCCAAGCAAAAGTGCCATGGATGTTAACAGTACTTTATCCTTCCGTATAAAATAAACAACGATAAAATAAGATGCTGCAAAAGGGGCTAACTCTTGTAGGATTAAGGCTCGTCCAAGTAAATAACCCATAAAAATATGAAAGATACCAAGTCGTTGAATAAGGTTTTCCAAATTATGATTTAATCGGGACACTATGCGTTGAACAGGGACAAACATCCTCTCACTCATCTGAGACGACAGTGCCTGAATACGAAACATAAACGTTCACCACCCGAGAGATAATTTATTATTTTTGATTATATCTCTTTGGTTTTGTAAATTTTGTCAAATTATACAGTGGGTTCCTTATAAGTTTGCGACAAATTATAGCGTTCATCTACAGATCCACTTAAATTCATCTAATTCATGAGCAATCTACAGTGGATATCCTCTGATTTATTGTAAATCAATGTCGGAAGAAAAATGGAATACGGGAAAAAGAAAAGGACAACTTCCGGATTGTATCATTCAATCCTTCAAGTTATCCTTATTTATCAGGCGTTATAAAAATTACTTCTCCAGGCTTGGAGAGATGATAATCTCTTCTAGCGATCTCTGCAATATATTCCTTGTCATTTAAGCGATTCACTTGATAGGAAAGTTCCTCATTCTCTAGCTTAACCTGGTCCGTTATTTGCTGAACTTTGCTGAGTTCTTCCTTCTTAGTCATTAAAGTCGATTGTTGATCTCTCCAAGTAAATCCAGCCCAAATACAGAAGAGAATCATTAAGATCCCTAATAAACGTTTTCTTCTTTTCTGGCCTTTCTTTCTTTTCTCCAACGTCTCGAGATCATCCATTGACTGGCACTCCTTACTCCTTCTTTTTCCTACGTTTAAATAGTTTCGCCAGCCTAGATAGAATTCCTGCTCCTTTTTTCTTAGATGTTGCGTATAATCTTTTCCCCTGTTTTTGTACCCCTTTACCTACTGGAGCAAAAATGCGGTATAAAACTCGATAGATAAATAATAGGATTCGCCAGATAAACAACCCTAAGGCAAGTAAGATAGCAACGATAGTCTTGTACAAAAAAATGACTGGTTTAATAACTAATATTATAATTGTTCGCATGATGAAACAATAAATTGCCTTTACCAACTGAATAAAGCGGAGGAACCAAACGATATAAATTTTATGAAAAAGTGCAAAATAAACCCATGTTCCAAATCCCATCCCCAAGAAAAGATAAACACGAACAATTCCATCATTGATGCGAAGAAGGGTGCCAAACACCAAGAAGGTACAGCTTGCCCAAAACAAAAGATCGCAGATGATCACCAACCATCCGCGAATACCGGTCTGCCCTTTCATCACACGATATGTATCATAAAGCAGTCCCATTGTCATTCCGCAGGCAACCATTAAAGCCATGGTTAGTAACTGAACTTGAATACTCACTTGAATAACCTACCAAACAAACCTTTTCCTTTAGAGCCTCCTCCATGCTCGTCTATATAGCCCATGTCGAATACATATCCTTCAATGGAGACCTGCCCTGTTTCCAAGCTAAGATTTTTCATATGAAGATTCTGCCCTTTAATACAAAGGAATCCACATTCTGTCTCCAACAGGAACTCTTCGTTATCGAAGCTTTCAACGTTTAGGACCCCTGTTATTTCAAGCCTTTTGCGATTGAACATCATAATCTCATGTCTAGGATTTTTCTTTTGTTCCATCCTATGTACAACCTCCATCCGTCTTGATTGTGGACATAAGCTGCCGTCCATCTCGGTTAGAATCATTTGTACATGTTATGGTTGGTTAGGTGGTTTTAGAACAAATAAAAATCCTATCACACGATAGGATTTTTGTTATTTAAAATGGATAATCTGGGTCAACCGTAGGTTCCGCCTGATTGACTCTTTCCTCAGAGAGTAGAGTATACATGGTGGTGGCCTCTTCCTTCTTGGTTGTATCCACAATACGTTCAATATTTACAGTGACTAATTTGTTCCCGTAACGGATGGTAAGCTTGTCCCCTAATTTTACAGTGCTGCTTGACTTGGCTTGCTTGCCATTTAATTGGACTCTCCCACTATCGCAGACCTCTTTAGCCATTGTCCGCCGTTTCACTAAACGAGAAACTTTAAGAAATTTGTCTAATCTCATGGTCTCATTCTCTCCCTACTATTAAAATTATACATGGGCCTTGTTTTGGTATTATTTATCCCTTTTGTTTAGCCTCTTGCCAGTATCTTTCCATTTCCTCCAACGAAGTATCTGCAAATCCTCGGCCTGTTTCCCCAAGGCATTTTTCTATGTATTCAAATCTCCGCTTGAATTTTCGATTGGTTAGAGCTAGAGCCTCTTCTGCATCTACTTTAAGGAAGCGGGCTAGGTTTGCTACTGCAAACAACACATCCCCCAATTCCTCCTTGATATGGGAAGGATCTGTTGCTGCTTTAACCTCCGCTAATTCTTCCTCTACCTTCGCATAAACATCCTGCACATCTTCCCAATCGAAGCCGACAGCAGAAGCCTTCTTGGATATTTTATAAGCAGTCATAAGAGCAGGCAGATCCCTTGGAATCCCAGACAAAGCTGACTTCTGATCCAGATCAATCCCCTTTTCCCTTTTTTCTTCTGCCTTAATTTGCTCCCAATTCATAACGACATCATCACTTGTTTCTGCTTCTACATTCCCAAAAACATGTGGATGACGACGAATGAGCTTCTCATTAAGAACGGCAACAACATCTTCAACGGTAAATTCTCCATCATCCTCAGCGATTTGGGCATGCAGCATCACCTGCATAAGCAGATCGCCCATCTCCTCACACATAGCCTCAGGATCATCATCATCTATTGTTTCTAACACTTCATAGGTTTCCTCAATCAGATTTTTCCGTATCGATCTATGTGTTTGTTCACGATCCCACGGACATCCTTCTGGGCTGCGAAGAATGGTGATAATTTCTCGAAGCCTACTAAATTGGCGATTCAGGACTTTCTCATCTTCAGTTGGTGGTACATATAGAATAGCTAAATTATGCGTCTCCTTCCAATGATCCAATTCGTATAACGGCAAGGTTACCATCCTCTCCTCACCTTTCACACCTGCAGAGAATACAAGCTTAACTGGATATTCATCTGGATAAACATTCATTAGGGTTAATTTAACGTCTGAAGCTGTTAAACTATCATAGATTTGAGTAATTAGGAGATGCTGCCTCGGATTCACCTGTTGCTGTTCTAACGTTAGAGCATCAAGCAACGTAAATCCTTCTACAGGATCCACTTGAATAGCTGTAAACACTGCATCAAGGAAGCTTTGTCCGCCAAGAATCTCCAACTCCACCTTACTTTCTAGAGAACGTTCTAATAGGAGTTGGGTTGTCTTTTCTGCCACCATTGGATGACCCGGCACGGCATAGACGATCTCCTTATTCTCCTGGGCTGCCAACTCCAAAAGCATAGAACAAATTCGTTCATACACCTGGGAAAAATCAGCTTCCTCCTCATATAGATGATCGAAAGCCTCCATCTCTATACCCTCTTCCCGGAGTTGCCTTACTACCGGGTGCTTTTCAGTCCGCAAATATATCCTACTAGCCTCTTTCAGGCGACGATAAATACCGATCGGCATCTGGTCTAAATCACCAGCTCCAAGACCAACAATTGTAATTTTACTTATACTCATGAACACCTTTCCCTTTCCCATTCCTTTAGTTAATTAAAGGAGTTCACCCCACTCTAAACCTTGAAGTCTTTAAAAGACCCTAGTCCCTTAGTAAATATAATCTACTCAAAATGGGGATAAATTTATTAGCCTTTGGAATTAAGGCCATTTCAGCTTTCGAGATCGATCCAGACAACAGAAGACATATACCATAGATTAGTCCACCAATGATAACTGAAATCAAAGCAACGATCGAGTAATATATCCGATAATTTGTGATTATACCAAAAAGTAGGTCCATACATGTATTTTCCACCAACCAGACCGCGAGTGCCATCACAATCACAGAAATAACAGGTTTAAAAAAGAAGGAACCAAGGTCTATTCTTGCCCCAGTTGATTGAATCACAGCATAAAGATTAAATAAGGTTGCTAACCCATAAGAAGCAACTGTAGCAATGGCAGCCCCAGTAATCCCAAAGCTAGGAATAAGAATAAAATTAAGCGTAACCTTGAGAATTACACCAATTAAGAGATTTCTAGCCGGAAGAATCACTCTTCCTAACCCCTGAAGAATCCCAGCGGAAGTAATCCCTAATGTAGAAAATAGGGTTGTAAAAGCAAGAACCATCAGGGTATCGGTCCCTTTATCATTCTGATAAAGCATGATGTTAACAGGTGCGGCAACCACAGCAAGTCCTACAGAGGTAGGCAATCCGATAATCAGGGTTAGTCGCAAGGCAAGTTCTGTTCGATTACGTATCATCTTGTACGCATTCCGTGCTTGCGCTTCTGAAATAGCAGGTACTAAAGATAAAGCAAGCCCAGTAGCAAAGAAAGCCCCAAAAGCTACTAGAGGCTGTCCACGATCAAACACACCTTTTAAAATATTCGCCTCATGTGACGTGATTCCTGTCTGCACCAATAGATTAGCCACGGTGAAGGAATCTGAAAGTTGCAGCAATGGTAAGACTAATGCCCCAAGACAAATAGGGATAGAGTAATAAAGGATTCGTTTAATCAATGCCCAGGAAGATTCTTCAGGAAAGGAATAATTCTCGTTATTCTCCATTCCCTTATGTACAGATTGATTTTTTCTCCAAAAAAGGATTAATGTCAAGAAGCCTGCACAGGCTCCTGTAAAAGCTCCAAACACCGCCCCTGCACCGGCTAAATATTCATTACCAGTTGTCATCATAAGCCAATAAGCCAAGGCAATAATGGTTGTCACTCGAACTAATTGCTCGGTGATTTGAGAAACTGCTGTCGGCAGCATATTTTGGTGTCCCTGAAAATAACCACGCATAGCAGCCATCGGCGGAACAACTAACAAAGCAAAGGATACACTGCGTATAGGTAGGATAAGCTTAGGGTTCCCCATCCATAAAGCAATCCATTCTGCCCCCCAATACAATAGGAGAAAGCTAAGAATACCTGTAACAATTAGTGTAGCAACTGAAACTTTAAAGACCTTTCGTACCCCTCGAGTGTCACCTACAGCCAACTTTTCGGATACAATTTTTGAGATCGCAATGGGAAACCCTGCTGTCGCAAAAACTAATAACGTTCCATACATAGGATATACCTGTGTATAGACATAATACCCTAAATCCCCCGTGATGTTTTGATACGGTATCCGATATCCCAATCCTAACATCTTTGATATTAACGAGGCGATACCCAGTATAGCTGCACCCTTTATAAACGAACTACCATCTATTTTTTTAGACAAGCGTGTTCCCTCCCCCAGAATACAAATCCTTTTGAAAATCAAACAACAGCAGCTCCTATTGCTGATACTTAAGTCATGGGGGTAAACACAAAGAGCTTCTCCACCCATTATATGGTTGGAAAAGCTCTTTCTTGTCTAAAATTATTGTTCCATTTGTTTGGCCAAAAATCCAGCTGCTGTTTCGGACATCTTTGTTTCTAGATCACCCATTTTAACGGAGTCCTCTTTACTGCTAAGAATAACAGCGCCAATGGGATCTCCACCTGCTACGATTGGAGCAACTACCAAGGATGAATAGTGTTCTTTCATATCACGGCAGATTTCATACTCACCAGGTCCTTGAACTAACGTCTTTCTTTCTTCCATGCATGTTTCAATCATACCGCTTATGGCCTTGTCCATGTATTCCTTTTTGCTAGCACCAGATACAGCGATAACGGAATCTCGATCAGATATTAAGGTGATATGACCTATGCTTTCATATAGTGAATCCGCATATTCCTTCGCAAAGTCACCTAATTCCCCAATTGGAGAATATTTTTTAAGGATCACTTCTCCATCTCTATCAACGAAAATTTCCAGTGGGTCACCTTCACGAATTCTCAGCGTCCGGCGAATTTCCTTGGGGATTACGACACGACCAAGATCATCAATACGACGTACAATTCCAGTTGCTTTCATCTTCTTAGTTGCCTCACTTTCACCTGAAGTTTTGTTACTGGAACTTTCATCATTAAAATCGTTGTTACCCTATTTTACCTTTATGCCTTGCTTGAGAAGGCTTGTTTCCTGGTGTGGGTATAGTATATATCTCCTGAAAGGATAATATTCACCAATAATCCGAAAATGAAATAGGCGGCCTGATGGCCGCCATGATCACTATTTCTTCGTTTCCTCTGGCTGCTTAGGAGCCTCTGGAAGGTTTACCTTTTTAATTAAATCTTTAACATCCTTTTGGATGAAACTGTCATATTTGTCATTCACCAATTGAAAACCAAGCTTGTCCTTCACTTCATCGAAGGTTTGTTCCTTACGGCTCTCCACCTTCATCACATGATAACCATAGTTAGTCTTAACCGGATCACTAATTTGGTTTAGAGGAAGCTCTAATGCAGCCTTTTTAAACTCAGGTACCCAATCATTCACATTGGCATTCTCGTATAAACCACCATTATCCTTGCTTCCTGGGTCTTCGGAATTTTCTTTCGCCAACTTAGCGAAATCCTCCCCTTTACGAAGGCGATCAGCAATATCTGTTGCCAATTTTTTCGCATCTTCATCCTTACGTTTATCATTACCAATGAGGATATGGCGGACAGAAGCAAGAGTAAAGGCCCCTTCCTTCTTTCCTTGGTCAAATTGTTTCTTAATTTCATCATCTGTTACTTGGGATCGAAGATAACTCTCTACCTTCTTATAACGAGTAAAGAAGGCATTAAGATCTTCCTTCGTTACCCCTTGATCCTTCATTTGCTTATCAAGCTTGGCCTGGTCTCCCTTGTAGAGCTGTTTGTACTTATCTAAGATTTGGTTCGTTAAATCTTGACCTTGCTTATCGGCATCCTTCACATTTGTTGCACGTTGGTCCATTACTGTCTCGGCAACATAGCTATCCACAAACATTCTTAGAGCTTGTGGATCCTTCTGATTAATAGCAAGACCAGCCTGTGGGTTAATGAAAGCCTGAACTTCTAGATAATCCTTAAATTGCTCAGCCGTTAGAGTCCCACCCTGATACTCAGCAACAATATCCTTCGGATTCATTCCAAGATCTACTTTAACAACTGGCACTGGATTCTCATCCTGAGCACCGCTTGCAGCTGGTGCTGCTTCCTTCGCTTTATCTGCACTTTTTGAACATCCTGCCACACCTAAGACTAGAGAAGCAGATAGCAGTAAAATACTCCACTTTTTAAGTCGCAACATTATTAAGTTCTCCCTTCACCTTTTTCACTTGATCAAATTCAGATAGGAATTTATCAATCAGTTGAATTCCGTTCACTGGAGTGAGTCCATTCATTTTGACGGTTATCGAGAGCTGCTGTCCTGTCGCAAGACTAATTCTTCGATCAAATTGGCTAGCGAGAGAGAACAATTTCGTTCCATCAAGTTCTAAATTTTGATCTTCATGCAATGTAATAATGATATTTGTTCCTTTTTGCGCAATGCTAGTCATGCGGTGTCTAAAAGAATACACTCTCAAACGAGCAACAAGAAGGAGATTCTCAACTGACGGTGGAATTTCTCCAAAACGGTCCGTTAGCTCTTCTCTTAAATCTTCAACATCCTCCATCACTTGAACAGCGGCAAACTTCTTATACATCTCAATCTTTTGCTTACCATCATGAATGTACTCTGTAGGGATGAATGCGTCAAGCTGAATATCAATTTCTGGCTGAATAATCTCTTCTTCCTTCGGTCCACCCTTAAGCTCATCAATAGCATCTTTAAGCATTTGACTATATAAATCAAAACCAACAGAGGCAATAAAACCATGTTGCTCAGGCCCAAGCAGATTACCTGCTCCACGAATGGAAAGATCTCGCATGGCGATTTTAAAACCAGAACCTAATTCCGTAAATTCTTTAATGGCTTGTAGACGCTTCTCGGCAATTTCCGTTAACACCTTATCCCGCTGGTAAGTGAAATAGGCATAAGCAATCCGATTGGAACGTCCTACCCGCCCACGTAATTGATAGAGCTGAGAGAGCCCCATTCGATCGGCATTAAAAACAATTAGTGTATTTACATTCGGAATATCTACACCTGTCTCAATAATCGTCGTACTAACCAATACATCGGTTTCACCTTCTAAGAAATCTAGCATGACTTGTTCAAGCTCCGCCTCTTTCATCTGCCCATGTGCAATAGAGACCTTAGCCTCGGGAACAAGGCCTGAGATTTGCTCAGCCATTTGCTCAATTCCTTGAACCTGGTTAAACAGGAAGTATACTTGACCTCCTCTTGCCATTTCTCGCTCAATTGCCTCTCGAACAAGCGAAGCACTATATTCCATAACATAGGTTTGAACGGGAAAACGATTTTCTGGTGGTGTCTCAATAACAGATAAATCCCGAACTCCAAGCATGGACATATGCAGTGTCCGTGGAATCGGTGTAGCGGTTAGGGTAAGAACATCTACATTTGCCTTAAACTGTTTAAGTTTTTCTTTATGCGTTACACCGAAACGTTGTTCCTCATCTACAATAAGTAACCCTAAGTCTTTGAAAACAATATCTTTAGAAAGTAATCGGTGAGTACCTATAACAACATCTACTCTACCATCCTTAAGCATTTTAAGTGTCTCATTCTGCTCTTTTTTTGATCGAAATCGACTAATTACTCCAATCTGGACAGGATAATCCTCAAATCTTTCGCGGAATGTCTCGTAATGCTGTTGCGCTAAGATGGTAGTTGGAACCAATAAGGCTACTTGCTTTCCATCCATAACCGCTTTAAATGCAGCACGGATCGCAACCTCCGTCTTCCCATATCCAACATCCCCACATAATAGACGATCCATTGGTCTAGCACGTTCCATATCCTTTTTAATTTCTTCAATAGCTCGAAGCTGATCATGTGTTTCTTCATAAGGAAACATGGCTTCAAATTCTCTCATCTCTGGATTATCTGAACTGAAAGCATGACCTTTTGTCGCTTCTCTCTTCGCATAAAGCTTAATTAAATCAGCAGCAATATCCTGAACGGAGGATCTAACCTTCGATTTAACCTTCTTCCAATCATTTCCTCCCAGTTTATATACCTTCGGTTCTTTTTCTTCGTTGGCTACATACTTTTGAACCTGATCAATCTGTTCAATTGGCACATAGAGCTTATCATTACCAGCATATTTGATATGCAGATAATCTTTATGAATTCCATTAATCTCTAAGGTTTCAATCCCAAGATATTTCCCAATTCCATGATTGACATGGACAACATAATCCCCAATCTTTAACTCTGTATAATTCTTAATTCTTTCCGCATTACTCATATTGGATTTTGTTTTTCTTGCTTTACGCTGCTTTTGCGAAAAGACTTCGGATTCTGTAACAACAACCATATGATGCATGGGGAGCTCAAATCCAGACTGAAGGTTCCCGATAAGAATCGTTGGATGCATACTAACTATAGAGTCTGTCGGTGTCAAAATTAGGTCGGCTTCAATCTCATAGTCATGAAATACCTTTTCTAAACGTTTAGCTCGATCCTCATCACCTGCCATAAATAAGATGTGATGATGGGATTTCTTCCAACGATCAATTTCTGTTTTTAATACATTCATTTGACCGTGGAAGTTCTGCATAGTCTTGCAGTTGAAGTTCACGATATTCTGCGGAGCAGTTCTTGGAACTTGACGTAAAAATAAGGCAAGATAAACAATTCTTTTTTTCTTACTATTAATAAGCTGCTCATACTCAAAGGAGATAGGAATATTGTGGGCAAATTCCCCTTCTGCAAGCTGTGCTGTTCTCCACTCAGCCTCTTCTTTATCTAACTGATCGGCCGATTCAATGACCCTTGTAGGTTCATCTAGAATGAGCACCGTATTAGCAGGCATATAATCTAGTAAACTTTGATAATCTGGATAGAGTAAAGAAATATACTTATAGAGTCCTTGAAAGGCATGACCCTGTTTTAGCTGTTCAACTTCCCAGCCAATCTTTTCTACCAATTTTTCTTTGACTGCGGGGTCTTTGATCTTAAGAAGGGCCTCCCCCATTTTCTGCTCTAAGCGGGTTGCCGCATTCTTTAGAACCTCTACACTACCAAATACTTCATTGGTTGGCGGAATCGTTACTGACCCAACTGAATCCAATGACCGCTGATTGGTCACGTCAAAGAAACGGATCGAATCGATTTCTACATCAAATAATTCTATCCGAATCGGATGTTCTTGATGGATTGGGAAGATATCTAGAATTCCTCCACGAATACTTATTTGTCCTTTTCCTTCTACCATATCTACACGTTCATAACCTATATCAACTAGCTTTTGTAATAGTGACTCTAATTCCACCTCTTGCCCCATTTGGATATGGACTTGAGCTGCATTCCAAGCTTGTTGGGAAATAACAATTCTTCTTAAACCCGCATACGGAACAATAACGATCCGATTCTTTCGGTCACTTAATTTCCCTAGCACATCAATACGTGCCGCTAGGGTTTCTGGACTAGCAATGGCCATTTCCGATACAATTAATTCATTGGCAGGGAAAAGCAAAACCTGTTCATCCCCAACAATCTCTATCATATCCTCATAAATCTTCTGGGCCTGAAACATATTGTGGGTTACAATCATAAGCGATTGGTCAAGCGAAGAAAATAGAGCACCCATAAGTATTTGTCTAGCTGAACCACTTAATCCTGCGATCATTTGCTCTTTTAGGCCCTGTTCAAAACCAGTCAAAATGCTCTGAAAGTCTGGGTTTTCTTTGAATTTTTGTATAATCCCCTTCAATGTAAACCTCCTCTCCAGCCAATTAAGTAGTTATAATCAAGTTTCTATCAAAAGTCTTCGTTAATTTATCCGCCAAGAAAGCTGTTCAAACTACAAAATAAGCCTCAGCGTGTAGCCAAGGCTATACTTCATTCATTTATTGCAATGGATAGATCAGCTCAGGGTGGCGTTGGATGGCCTCATTACAATATTCACAAGTAATCCTTGCGACAGCGTCACCATTTGCTTCATAGCTTATTATATGTTTTCGCTCTTCAGGGGTCAAGAAATGCCATCCTAATTGCATCTCTGATACATGCGAGGAATCAACTGCACCAATGGTAGTATTACAGTATTGACAAACATACTTTATTGACATCCTTATGCCTCCTACAGGGAGTATATTCCTCTAAGTATTATTCCCCTAGGATAACAAATCATACCTAATTATACTTGTTCATTACCTGATCAAATGGAACGTCTAGCCACAGCTTAGCCGCTTCAGCAGATCTAATCACAGCCGATTCAAGCTCCTTTTTTTCTTCTGGATGGAAGTTTTCTAGTACATAGTCCACTACCTTTTTCCCTTGCGGAGGACGTCCAATTCCTACTCGAATTCGATCAAATTCCTCCGTTCCAAGATGCTGTACAATGGATTTTATCCCATTATGGCCCCCTGCACTCCCTTTCATACGTAAGCGAATTTGACCAGTAACTGTATCTAGATCATCATAGATAACTAAGATGTCATCTGATTCAAGCTTGAAAAATTGAAGAACTTGGATCAACGATTCCCCAGATAGATTCATATATGTTAATGGTTTAAGAAGGATCACCTTCTCTGCACCAATTCTTCCTTCTCCAACTAACCCTTTAAACTTAATTTGGTTTAACTCGATTCCAAGCATACTGGCAAGCTGATCGATAACCATAAACCCAGCATTATGCCGAGTCAATTCGTATTGTTTCCCTGGATTGCCTAAACCAATAATGAGCTTCATATCTTTCCCCTTCTCTTCACTGATAAAGAAAATTTAGATGGTGCCAAGCCAATACATTCCTACTCACCCACTAAAAAACGAAAAACTGTGTGAAAGTAAACTACACACAGTTCCGTTGTTTAAGCTATTTTGCTTCATCCAAACCAGGTCCGTCAACAGCTCCGACAACTTCTGGCTCATGCACTTCTTCTTCTATTTCCACTGGGTCTAAGCGCGGTGCAACGACAGATAAAATGACTTCATCTTGTTCATGCTGTACTTCTACTCCAGCCGGCAGTTCAATATCTCTTACCGTTAGGGAATCTCCAATTTCAAGCTCAGAAGCATAAACTGGAATGTTCTCTGGAATATCATGTGGAAGGCAGCGAATCTCTAATTCCCTTGTTTGGAATTGTATAATTCCTCCACCTTGGGCATGTCCAATCAAGGCAATCGGAACAATAGTCTGAATAGGTTTATTCATATTTATACGTTTGAAGTCTATATGCAAAATACTATTTTTCAATTGATTTTTCTGAATTTCATAGATCATTGCATTAACTTTACTTCCATCTGGTGTATGCAGTTCAAAGATACCACCCTTGCCATGTTCACGTATCGCTTGCGAAAATTCTCCACGATCAACATGAATGGACTCATTAGGACCATTTTCCCCATATAACACAGCAGGAATACGTCCATGGTTTCGTAAACTTGTTAATGTTGATCTCCGGTTCCCACGAAAATCAGTTTTCAAAATCGCTGACATCCAAATTTACCCTCCTAAGAAAGCTAAATATTCTTGTAAGAAAAGCGTATGGTACCCCTCATGTGGGTGCTAAAAAGTATACCTTACTATCTTTTCCTCTTTAGGTGGGTTTATCCGTGTCCAGCGTTGTTTCTTCATTTTTAGTCAAATAATTTGCTTACAGAAAGCTCTTCATGCACTCGAATAATCGCCTCTCCAATAATCGGCGCAACGGAAAGCACACTAATTTTTGGAATAAGTAGATCCTCATTTAAAGCAATAGAATTCGTTACGATAAGCTCTTGAATTTTGGAATTTGCAATTCTTTCAATTGCAGGACCTGACAATACGGGGTGTGTACAGCAAGCATAAACCCCTTTAGCTCCACTTTCTACTAAAGCATTAGCAGCAAGAGTGATCGTTCCTGCCGTATCAATCATATCATCAATAAGGATGGCTGTTTTACCTTCGATATTTCCTACAATATTCATGATTTCTGCCACATTCGGCTCTGGTCTACGCTTATCGATAATAGCGATAGGTGCCTCTAGGCGTTCAGCCAATTTACGTGCTCTCGTAACCCCACCGTGGTCTGGTGAAACAACGACAATATCAGGTAGATTCTTCTCTAAGAAATACTTAGCAAGAATCGGTACCCCTAATAAATGATCAACTGGAATATCGAAGAATCCTTGTATTTGAGTTGCATGGAGGTCCATGGCTATGACCCTATGAGCCCCTGCTGTTTCAAGTAAATTAGCGACTAGCTTGGCTGTAATCGGATCACGTGCCCGAGCTTTACGGTCCTGACGAGCATACCCATAGTATGGAATGACAACATTAATACTTTTGGCGGAAGCTCTTTTCAGTGCATCAACCATGATCAATAATTCCATTAGGTTCTGATTGACGGGAGCACTGGTAGACTGGATAACAAATACATCCGCACCACGTACACTTTCATTTAATTTGATTTGGATCTCACCATCGCTGAAACGAACAACTTCTGCATTCCCTAGTGGAAGACCAATATGGTCAGCAATTTCCTTTGCTAATTTGGGATTTGCATTACATGTGAACACCTTCAGCTTCGGATCACGATAATTCGCCATTGTAAGTTTTCCTCCAATTATTTATCCTTGCGCAATAACTTAGCTGCGTAACCATCCTTATTCGTTTGACGCTCTCTAGCGATTGCTAATGCTTGATTTGGAACATCCTTCGTAATAGTAGAACCTGCAGCAACATAGGCTCCTTGACCAATTTCAACTGGTGCTACAAGATTAGAATTACATCCAATGAAGGAATCGTCCCCAACAATTGTTTTGTGTTTAGAAACTCCATCATAGTTAACTGTAATCGTACCACAGCCAACGTTCACATTTGAACCAATTTCAGAATCCCCTAGATAAGAAAGATGGGATACCTTCGATCCATTTCCTAGACGTGTATTCTTTAATTCTACGAAATCTCCAACTTTAGCTTTCTCACCCACATCTGAACCTGGGCGAATATACGCATAAGGGCCAACAGATGCATTCTTGCGGATCATACTATCTGCGATCACCGCATATCGCACCGCTACCTGGTCCTCTATAATTGTATTAGACAGATCTGTACCTGGACCAATTACACAATCTTCCCCAATCTGAGTAGATCCTCGCAAAAAGGTTCCAGGTTCAATAACAGTGTCTCTTCCAATGATAACATCCGATTCAATATAAGTGGAAGACGGATCGATCATAGTGACTCCATTACGCATGTGGTTCTCGTTAATTCTCTTTCGCATAATCTGTTCAACTTGAGATAGCTGAATACGATCATTAACACCCATGCCATCTTCCGCATCTTCTGTCAAAAAGGCCGAAATAATATCGTTATTTTTCTTTAGTATTTCAATTACATCAGGTAGATAATACTCACCTTGTACATTGTCATTACGTACCTGTGTAAGAGCCTCAAAAAGCTTCTTATTATTGAAACAGAAAATCCCTGTGCTAATTTCCATGATTCTTCGTTCATCTTCTGTTGCATCCTTATGTTCAACAATCCGTTCCACATAGCCATCTTGGTTCCGGATAATTCTCCCATAACCCATAGGATTATTTAGCTCTGTGGTTAGTACTGTTGCACAAGACCCAGACTTAAGATGATGTTGCATAAGATTATGAAGGGTTTGTTCTTTAATTAGTGGAGTGTCACCTGTTACTACGATGGTTGTACCCTCTTTATCCTTCAAATGGTCACTACTCATTAAAACCGCATGAGCAGTACCCAACTGTTGCTCTTGAAATGCATATTGTATGGAAGTTCCTAATTGTTCTTTCACTTGCTTCGCCCCATGACCAACAACAACAACAATCTCATTTACTTCAAGGGCTTTAAGACGATCCACAATATGCTGAATCATAGGCTTCCCACAGACAGGATGAAGCACTTTATATAATTTGGATTTCATTCGAGTTCCCTGGCCTGCCGCCAAGACCACCGCAAATTTCTTGTTCATGGTAGCCCTCCAATTTACTTGCGTTCTACATCTTTCAAACAAAGGCTCTCCCCAGGGAAGATACCCAATACTGACTATATCTTAATCATATGTCGATTTCAAGGTAAATAAAGCGGGATAACGGACTGTCGGTTAATCCTACCAGAGGAGGTAATTTGGGGTAATAAAGCGATTTCATCTAGAAATAAAAAAGCCTCACTTAGCATGAGGCTCTTCATTATGCACCTTCAACCAATTGTTCCTGATCTTCTTCAAGACCCACACGATCATACTCTGCTAGAACCGCTGCCTGAATTTTCTCACGGGTTGTAGAAGAAATCGGATGGGCAATATCTCTAAATTCACCATCCGGCGTACGCTTACTCGGCATGGCGACAAACATCCCGTTGTTCCCATCGATTACCCGAATATCATGGACTACAAATTCGTTATCAATGGTAATAGAGCAAATTGCTTTCATACGTCCATCCGTGTTGACGCGGCGGAGTCTAACGTCTGTAACTTCCATCAAGTAACACCACCTTTTTCCAATATATGTGCTTGTTACACCTTATTCGTCAAGGTTGTTAGAAAATCCTTCTATAAATTCCTTAAAAATAAAAATTATTTTCCAACGTATGCCACTACTTCGATTTCTAGGGCTACATCCTTTGGTAATCGAGCAACTTCTACACATGATCTTGCTGGTGGTTGATTTGTGAAATATGTACCGTAAATCTCGTTAATACGGGCGAAATCATCCATATTTTTAATAAATACAGTGGCTTTCACTACCTGGCTTAGATTGGTTCCAGCCGCTTCTAGAACAGCCTGCAAATTTGAAAATACCTGATGGGTTTGTTCTTCAACAGTCCCCAATAACAAGGTACCATCTGCCTTTAAAGGAATTTGTCCAGATGTAAAGACTAACTCACCGATTTTCACTGCTTGTGAATAGGGTCCAATGGCTTGCGGAGCTTTTTGCGTATGAATAATTTGCATGCTTCTTATCCTCCATCTCTTAACTGTTTAATTTATCAAGGAAATTTCCTGGAACCAGCTTAACTTCTTTTCCCTTCGGATCTAATTCACTAACTCTCATTAAGGAAATATATTCATCTACCAGTCTTTCTTCTACTTCAGAAGTCTCAACCAGTACAGCTGTTCCAACAACTTCTGCTTTGAATTCTTTCAAAAGATCAATCATCCCTCTTGCCGTTCCGCCAGCCTTCATATAATCGTCCACAATAAGTACCTTGGATTGTTCTGGCATGACCCTGCGTGCTAAAGACATCGTTTGAATTCGTTTACTTGAACCAGAAACATAATTTATACTCACAACGGAACCTTCTGTTACCTTACTGTCACGACGAACAATCACTACAGGAACATTAAGAAAGCTTGCAGTAGCGTAAGCTAATGGAATCCCCTTCGTTTCTACGGTCATCACTACGTCAATTTCCTGTTCAGCAAAAACAGAGGCCATAATTCTGCCAATATTCTTTAGCATTTCGGGACTTCCAAGAACATCAGACATATACAGATATCCACCCGGAAGAAGCCTCTCGGACTGCTCTAAGCTAGTACATAATTCAGAAACAATCCTTTCAGCTGATTTCGCATTGAGATGGGGGATATATTTCACTCCCCCTGCCGCTCCAGCTACAGTTCTTAGAATCCCGATCCCCTTCAATTCAAATAGCTCTTTTATTATTGAGAGATCCTCACTTATTGAGGATTTAGCCGATCCGTATTCTTCAGCAAATAAAGTCAAAGGAATTAATCGATAGGGATGATCCAGCAGATGCTGGGTCATATCAACTAACCGTGCACTCCTCCGTAACTTTTTATCTATCATAGCTTATCCTCCACAGAGCCGAATGTTATGAGGAAAATATATCACTTTTGTACGTTTTTTTGCAAGCCTACCTGTTGGCGGTCCCCAATCATTCGAACAGCAAAAACATCCTTACAAAAGCCCTTTAATCCATTATAAATCCTGCTAACACGCGATTCCTTTTCTACTAAACAGAAAACAGTTGGACCACTTCCAGACATCAGAGCAGCATCTGCCCCAAATCTCAGCATTTGCTCCTTGAGTCTGCGAACTTCCGGATACAAGGATAATGTAACGGTTTCTAAGTGATTTCCCATTTTCTCACACATCTCTTTGTAATCACGGTGTTGAATAGCTCTAACCATCTCTTCGGAACGAGGAGGGTATTTATGAATTTCATCCATCAAGACTCGACCATAAACATCTGCTGTCGAAACCCCTATTGGGGGCTTGGCCAATACCACCCAGGCTGGAGGTGGTGCGGACAACGGGATAATCTTCTCCCCTCTTCCGGAGGCAAGGGCTGTCCCTCCATATACACAAAAGGCTACATCAGATCCCACTTCTGAACCTAAGGTTGCCATCTCTTCTACGGATAATCCTAATCCCCACAATTTGTTCAATCCCCGTAATGCCGCTGCAGCATCACTACTACCTCCAGCAAGCCCGGCAGCAACAGGAATATTCTTATGTATATAGAAATGGACTCCTTTTTGGATTCCTAGTTTTGTTTTAAGTACCTGTGCCATCTGATAGACATGATTTTTTTCCCCTAGTGGCACAAAATAAGCAGAACAATCAATGGTAATACGATGGTCATCCCTTGGGTAAATATCAATGCGATCGGCTAAATCGATAGTAGTCATCACCATTTCCACCTCGTGATAACCATCTTCTCGTTTCCCCAGTACATCTAACGTTAAGTTTATTTTTGCTGGCGCTTTAACTGACAACCTCACTTTGGTCACCCGCTCATCTATTCAATAGTACTCTACATTTTATCATTTGTACCGCTGGGATTCCAGTCGTATCCATGTACTTAACCGTTTTGGTAGATATTCTCTATCTTAGGTATGAAACATCTGGTTTATACTTTTGAATATCCTAGAAAACTTATGTTTATACAAACCTCAATAAGAAGTCAAAAAACCGAAGAGAAAGGTTCTCCCCGGTTTTCTGCAAGGAAATGTTATTTATTTTGGGACTGATTCGCTAGGGTCTCTTCAGCAATCTGAATGGCTCTTTTGACCAAGTTTCCTGCATCCCGGGTAGTGATGGCACCCCATCCGTCCTTTTGCACCGTATCATAAATCCCTAGATCCTTGGCTAATTCCATTTTGAACTGCTCTGACATGATACTCCTTCTGCGACTCATGAAAGCCCCTCCCTTTTTTTATCACATTCCCTTAAAGATTATGATGTGCTTGGTACTCACTAATCATGTAAGGGAATTGAAACCAACAAAGAGGAAGCAACATAAAACAAAACACCAGTAGAACCGATACTCTACTGGTGTGCACTTATCTTAATCTGTTCTTGCTCAGATGGACAAACTGTAAGCATGACGGTTTCCGTCAAAATATCGGCGTAGCTGTATGAAACCCGTTCGAATGATTGGCGTTCTTCATCTAGCCTCACAATAAAAACGGATGGATAAGTCGATTCAAGAACCCCGGATCTCTCAACGGTCTTGCGACGACCACCATTCGCTTTCAACACAATGCGCTCACCTAAATGAGCATCTAAACTGCGTTTAATATCCATTAACGCATTCTTTGCCATAGTGCATGACCACCTCACTTATGTACGATTATATCACCACAGGTTTATTATGTCAAACAAATCGATAATTATAGCAACAAGACAAAGATATTGTCAATGAATATTGTTTTACAACATTCAACAAAGTATTTTAGGGTGAGTCATCCTCCCTCACGAAGATGACGATCTCGTAACTTTTTGTAGTGATGCGGTGCCTTAAAAATAAGAAAACGCCCCTATTCTTTAAGAGGCGTTTATCACTAAAGTCTATTATTTCGGATATTCTCTGTTCTTGGTAAACCAAGTCGAAATAAGCCGAAAGTTTCAATTCCTCCAAGACCGTCCATCCCTGTTATCGTATTCTTTGCCACCTCAAAAACATTCACGGTTTCTCGAACAGAAGTATAGGCAACCTTTTCCACAATATAAACAGGGTCCAACGTATGGATATTAATCCGCTTAGGAGAACTTGCAAAATTAGCCCCAGCTTCTAATAAGCTTTCAAAATTAGATTGGCATGCCCCTGCAAAAATAACCAACTTATCTTTGTTACGTTCAAATCTCCTTGCTTCCTGAACCGCTTGTACAAAAAAGCGTGAATTCCGATAAGAATCTAGTGAACTCTGATCCCCCATACTTCTTCGATAAGCGTCATGACCAGTCAAAACAAGAATATCTGGTTGATAATAGGCTAAGAGCCGACCAACATGCAATGGCATTTCATTCTCAGGCATGAAGAAGCCATTCACCTTCATCCCCAAATCCTGATAAAGAGCAATACACCTCTCCAAATACTTCCCATCACCATCCAAATGAAGAACCCTTCCAGGTATTTCAAAGGACAGTTCATTATCCCGATCTTCCTCGACGTAGCCGGTTTGCATCCAAAAGTTCTTCTCTCTCAACAATCGGTGTTCTTGATGAATTAACCGTATCGATTCACTACTTTTTATTTGATTTTTCTGTAGTTCATTCTCCAAGGTTTCTCGATCTATTTTTATCAAATCATCTACAGGCGCATCAGCCATTAATCGCATTTCTAGTCCTTGGAGAAAGGCCGTAAACCTTACCTTATTTAGCGAAGTGACAATAAATAAGAGATCATTGCCGTACGATTTCCTAGTCACGATATCTCCAACGCGAATAGACATAAAAACACCCCTCCTCCCAGTCAATATATGTGACTACAGAATTCAGGGTGATTAGAGCCTATTGATATACTTCCGCGATTAAATTACTAAGTAGAGCAAATTCATTCATACTAAGGGTTTCACCCCGACGAGTTGGAATAATATTTGCCTTTTCTAACACAGCAAGCAGCAATTCCTTATCTTCTTTTTTGAATATACCTGTCAGCAGGTTATTATAAAGAGTTTTTCTTCTTTGAGCAAAGCTAGCCTTAATTACACGGAAGAAAAGATCCGGGTCCAAAATATCGACCGGTGAATGATCCCTTACATCTAACTTAAGTACCGCAGAGTCAACATTGGGTTGAGGAATAAACACACTATGAGGAACAATCATAGCAATCTCAGGCGCTGCATAATATTGTGCCATAATACTTAAAGCCCCATATTCCTTCCCTCCAGGGGCAGCAGAAATCCTCTCTGCCACCTCTTTTTGCATCATGACAACGATTCGGCGCAAGGGGAGTTTTTCCTCTAAAAGCTTCATCAATATCGGACTAGTCACATAATAAGGCAAATTAGCCACGACATTCACCTTACTATAATCTGAAAATCTCTCTTTAATTAGCTGATGAAGATCAACCTTCAGCACATCCCCATGAACCACTTCCACATTGGGATAGGGAGATAACGTATCCTGTAAAATAGGCAACAAACGTTGGTCTAGTTCAATCGCAACAACCTTTCCTGCTGCTCTAGCCAGTTGTTCCGTTAAAGCACCAATTCCCGGACCAATCTCGATTACCGCTTGGCTAGAATCAAGGTCTGCTGCCTTCACAATATTATGTAGGATATTCGTATCTATGAGAAAGTTTTGCCCTAAACTTTTTTTGAAGGAAAATCCATATTTTTGCAATATTTCTTTGGTTCTTGAAGGAGTAGCGATATCCTTGTTCAATTGTCATGACCTCCTAGCACCTCTAAAGCAGATGTAAATTCTCGTTTGGAAATTTGGAACATATTGAGCCGCTTATGAATTTGCTTTGCGTTAGCATAACCAATCCCAAGAATTTCGCCCAATAGTCGCCTCTTTTCACTAGAACCCGAACCACCTACCAAGCCTGCCTCTATTAAATCCTCAAAGCTAATGGTCTCTTCATATAGACCCCTAGTTTCAGTTTTTACCTCTTCCAATGCTTTACGAATCACATCATCACTTGCATATTCTACACCTAAATTGCGTTTGCCCTGTCCTTGTTCTTTTGTAATAAAGGCATGCTTACACCCTGGAACCGCTTGGCTTACAATTTTACGAATTCTCTCCCCAGGATAATCAGGGTCTGTAAAGATAATAACTCCTCTTCTTTCCTGGGCTTTCTTTATTTTTTTTAGAACAAAGTCAGGGATAGCAGATCCACCCGTTTCTATGGTATCTGCTTGCACAGCTCGTTTAATAGCAATCGTATCTGATTTACCTTCCACTACAATAACTTCCTGTATCATGTAAGCCTCCTAAATAGAAAAACGCTGTGTCCCGAAGAAACACAGCTCATCCTTAACTTATTATGGATGTGATGAACCAATTACATACACTTTAGATGCTCTTCTAACACCAAAATCTTTCGCATCTTGGTCGTTGTCAAAATAGAGGTCAAGTTTATTGCCTTTAATCGCACCACCGGTGTCCTCGACTCTTTTAAACCCATAGCCCTCTATGTATACCCAAGTCCCTAATGGAATCACGTCTGGATCAGCAGCAATCGTTTGACCAGAGTTTGGTTTGCTTCCAGATGCGGTATGCGAATTGCCTCCTGGACCATAAGCCGTCAAGACAACATTCTCAATAACTTTACGAGCAGTAAAATCTGTGCCGCCACGAGATACAGTTGCTAGGGTACCTATTTTAATAATTTTCTCTTGCATCGGCTGAACCACTTGGGTATCAACCAGCGTCCTGGAGACCTCTTCTCCGTTTTCATACACGACCTGATAACGAAGAACAGCTTTCCCGTTTACCCCATCTTGCACAACCTTCTCTTGCCCTTGCGCAAGCAACAGATCAGATCGTTTCACCTCGCGGAATGGAATGGTTTCCTCGGATTCAACTACCTTCTGCTCAACCTTCGTAATTGAAATCTTACTGTTGTCAGAAATCTCATTATCTAACCCAGGATTCACCTTATCCGCTGACCCCAAAGCAATATTCTGTTCCTTCAGAATATCTCCTACTACCTTCTTGCCAGTTACCACTTTCTTCTCATCTTTACCAATATCGATAGCTACTTGCCACTTCTCTTCAAAGTTGACCTCAAGCCCAGCTTGAATCTTCTGTTCTGATGGGGGGCTTAATTGATCGTAGTCTGTTAACTGTATCGATTGTTCCTTAAGCAGATCTCCTACAGTCTTAGCCTTCGTCTTAATAACTTTGGTCTCCCCGTTAATAACGAAATGTACTTCCTTTGGTTGGATCGATCGGTAAAACCAGATCGAAATGGTCATGGTGAAAAGTACGGCTAGGGCTCCAACCAGGTAAAGAAACTTCCTTGATGTGGGAAAAGCTCTTTCTTGATCCATAAGTCCTATAATCCTCCTCTTCAATTGAGTTCATTTTATGGGACAGTGTCTGTTTTGTCAAACCGAAATGTTCAAGTTCGTTCGACAAAAAAATGAACAACACAAAGAAAGCTTATGTCGAAAAGGAGGAAATAGAACGATTAAACTTAAGTTAAATGAAACAGTTTTATGGCATTTTGATAGGTTATCTCTGCCAGTTCAATAGGGTCCATGCCTCTTAGCTCTGCAATTACCTGTGCTACATACCTTACATAACCTGTCTCATTCCTCTTTCCACGGTAGGGTTCAGGAGTAAGATAAGGACAATCCGTTTCAATAAGCAGTCGATCTAGCGGAATCTGTTTAACAATTTCCTTTGGTTTTTTGGCATTCTTGAAGGTTACAGGCCCTCCAAAAGAAATATAAAAATTCATATCTATGCACTGCTGTGCCATTTCTAAACTTCCAGAAAAACAGTGCATAACTCCGCCGATTTCCTCGGCCTTTTCTTCCCTAAGGATATCAAGAATATCCTGGTGTGCCTCACGATCGTGAATGATAATGGGCAGCTTCAATTCTTTGGCCAGCCTAATTTGGCGTCGAAATACCATTTGTTGCACATCTTTTGGTGAGGTATCCCAGTAATAATCTAATCCTATTTCTCCTATTGCCACCACCTTCTCATGACGACATAACTCTCGCAACCAACCCAAATCTTCTTCCCTCATATCCTTAGCATCCTGTGGATGCCAGCCAACCGCTGCATAAATAAAATCATATTGATTAGCAAGCTTGAGAGTTGTAGGAATGGTCTCTCGATTAAAACCAACATTTACAATTCTCTTCACTCCATTTTCCCTAGCCCTACGGATGACTTCCTCCTGATCCTCTTGAAACTGCTCTGCATCTAAATGCGCATGTGTGTCGAAAAGCAAGGAACTCACTTCCTTTCGTGTTGTCAAAAAGTGTTGGTAAATATTAAAAAGAATAGTGTTGCTCAAGGGTATTCCAGCAACACTATTCTATCTTTTTTATTTTACTTTGGCTCCATTTGGCATTTCATCTGGAACAGTAGCTACTGTTAAACGATCCCCTTCAGATGCAGCTAGAATCATCCCATAGGACATCTCACCGCGAAGCTTTACAGGCTTTAAATTCGTCACACAGATTAATTTCTTACCCTTTAATTCATCTGGTGTATAGAACTTAGCAATACCCGAAACAACCTGGCGTTGTTCAAACCCTAGATCAAGCTGCAGCTTAAGAAGCTTATCTGCCTTCGGAATCGGTTCAGCTGAAATGACTTGAGCCACTCGTAATTCTACCTTCATGAAGTCATCAATGGATATTTCTTCTGATTCAGGTTTGGTTGGAACCTGTAATAATTCCTCTTTTTTCTTCTGATTTTCTTCTGCCTGTTTACGTGCTCCTGCTGTAAATTCATCAATTGCAGCTATCTCAACCTCTAAATCTAGACGAGGGAACAGCATTTCTGCACGTTGAACCTTAATCCCCGTTGGGAGAGATCCCCATTCCCTAGCACTATCCCATGTAATTGCGGAACTAGTTGATGGGAGTCCTAATTGGCTCCAAATCTTAGCTGGTGCCTGGGTCAGGAATGGCTGCAAGAGAACAGATGCCACTCGAATACTCTCTGCTAAATTATAGAGAACAGTACCGAGTCTTTCACGATTACTCTCATCCTTCGCTAGACTCCAAGGTGTTGTTTCATCAATATATTTGTTTGTTTTACCAACTAGCTCCCATAAGTGAGTTAAGGCATTACCAAAGCGCATTTCATCTAAATGATATTCCACTTGCTGCACCGTTTGCTTTGCAAGAGAAATCAGTGCCTCATCATACTCACCAGATTGTGTAGGGCTAGGAATCGTACCATCAAAATATTTTTCAATCATAGCAACTGTTCTACTAACAAGATTACCCAGGTCATTAGCTAAATCGAAATTCAAACGCTGAATGAAAGCTTCTGGCGTGAAGACTCCATCCTGTCCGAAGGCTATTTCTCTTAATAGAAAATAACGAATGGAGTCCGTACCATAGCGATCAATGAGGAACTTAGGATCAATCACATTCCCCTTAGATTTCGACATTTTTCCATCTGGCATAAGCAGCCAACCGTGACCAAATACTTTCTTAGGCAACGGCAAATCTAAAGCCATTAGAATGATTGGCCAATAAATGGTATGGAAACGAAGAATATCCTTCCCAATGAGATGGACATCAGCAGGCCAATACTTCTTGAATCGTTCATCCTGATCTGACATGTAACCTAAAGCAGTAATATAGTTTGCTAAGGCATCGATCCATACGTAGATCACATGCTCAGGGTCATTCGGAACTTTAATGCCCCAGTCGAAGGTTGTTCGAGATACGCACAAATCCTCTAGACCTGGCTTCAGGAAATTATTGACCATTTCATTACGACGGGACTCAGGTTGAATGAATTCAGGATGCTCTTCAATATATTGAAGCAATCGATCCTGATAATTCGACATTCTGAAGAAATAACTTTTTTCCTTAACTAAGGAAACCTCTCTCTCACAATCCGGACAAATATATTTGTCACCCTTCTTAGCTTGGCGTTCTGTCCAAAATGCCTCATCAGGTACACAGTAATATCCTTCATATTCCCCAAGATAGATATCTCCCTTATCGAGAAGGGTTTGAAAAATCTTTTTCACTACGTCCTTATGACGTTCTTGGGTTGTTCGAATGAAATCATCATAGGAGATGTCAAGCTTGTCCCATAGATCCTTAATCCATTCTACAATCGGGTCAATAAATCCGAGTGGAGTCAATCCTTCTTCTGCTGCTCTGCGCTGTAGCTTCTGACCATGTTCATCTGTTCCTGTCAGATAATAAACATCAAAGCCTCGCAATCTCTTGTAGCGAGCTATAGCGTCTCCTGCAATCGTTGTATAAGCATTTCCAATATGTAATTTATTACTTGGATAATAAATTGGGGTCGTTAAATAAAAAGTCTTCCTGTCAGCCACTTCTCTTCCTCCCATTTCTATTCTTGTTTACCGCTAGCCTAAGGCCTAGCAGAAAACCTACGGATTCCTATGTAGACGAAAAGGCTCTTTCCTAAAAAAATAAGGGGAGGAGCCAATTAACCTGCTATCATCATCATAGCCCAAAATATACAAAATGTAACGTTACCATGTCAAGGAAAAGGCACCTAATGCCTTTCAATAACGATAGGACAAATTTCCACAAATCACTCCTTTGTCGAATGAAATTGAGATATTTGTCGAATTTTGTTTTTGTAATTTCCAGTTATTTTGGGCTGTTTTTACCCCTTCTCTCCCATTCATAGGAATGAATGCCCTCCTGATTTGTTGATATATCAGTCTTTTTACCTTCTTCCACTTATTAATTTTATTTTTATATTCCAATAACTTGAAAAAATGGTTGACTACTTTTGGAAGTGCTGATATGATGAGTATAAATTATTCATGTCGAATTTTGGCGCCAATAGATATATTTTGAAACGTGAGAGGAGAATTTCATTATGTTAAAATCAACAGGTATTGTACGGAAAGTGGACGAGCTCGGTCGTGTGGTTATTCCAATTGAACTTCGCAGAACACTCGGAATCGGTGAGAAGGATGCATTAGAAATTTATGTTGATGGGGAACGTATCATCCTTAAGAAATACGAACCAGCTTGTATTTTCTGTGGTAATGCTGAATCTGTTACTCATTTTAAAGGTAAAGTGGTATGTACAGACTGTGTTTCTGAAATGCCAACTCCTGCAAAACCATTATTCTAAAGATTTAAGAGGAGCTATTCCCTGTTGGGGGATAGCTCCTTAAACTTTCTTATTCCCCATGATATTGATTATAAATCTCCCGTTTAGGAACCTTTCGATCCTCGGCGACTTTCTTTATTGCTTCCTTTGAGGACATTCCCTCGGCTATATATTTGTCTACATGTTCAATAGAACTTAAGTGATTCCACCAGCTTCCTGCGGCTGTCTGTCCTAAATCAGGTTCTAAATTCCCTTCGATTAGGATGGTAAATTCACCACGGATTCCACCTTCATCTAAGTAATTTATAACCTCTTCGAGAGTTCCTCGTATAAACTCTTCATGTTTTTTGGTTAATTCCCTTGCTAGCACTGCACGACGGTTGCCTAGAATCTCTTTAGCTTCTTTTAACATCTTATCAATTCGGTGAGGCGCTTCATAGAGGATTAGCGTTTCAGGATAGGGCTTTAGACGTTCTAATTCTTCTCGAAGCTGCTTCTTCTCGCGGGGGAGAAATCCTAGGAAAAAAAATTTTCCAGTTGGTAAACCAGAAGCAATAAGGGCTGATAGGGCAGCGTTCGGCCCTGGAATAGGAATCACGGAAATTTCCATCTCTACTGCTTCTCGTACCAATTCATAACCTGGATCTGAGATCGCTGGCATTCCAGCATCACTAACAAGCGCTACTTTTTTTCCACTTTCTAATAATTCAATAAGCCCTTTTATACTGGCTTCTTTATTATGTTCATGGTGACTCACTAGCTTAGCTTCAAACTGAAAATGTGCTAGGAGCTTTCGAGTATGTCGAGTGTCTTCTGCTGCGATTAAATCAACCATTTTGAGGATTTCCACTGCACGCGATGACATATCCCCAAGATTACCAATGGGAGTACATACTAGATATAGCTCACCTTTATCTATCTTTGCTCCTTGATAGCTTGATTGAACAAACATTTTTACTCCCCTCCCCTCAATTCCAATTGATTTCCATAATAAATCT
>DATFAS010000267.1:0-6110 GCA_035254305.1 Bacillota bacterium | reverse complement strand
GTTATAGAATGTTCGCAAAATATCTATCTAGTAGCTCTCACGAGCCATTTGTTTATTATTTCCAGTCAAATAAAATAAAGTAGCATTTATCTATCTAATACGTTTAGGAGGAGAATATGTTTGGATCATTGACTAATAGCTCGGATTTTTACTGGGAGCTAGTGAAAAAAAACATTGGCGTCTATTCAACAGAAGAGCAGCAACGCTTAAAAGAAGCAAAAGTAATCATCTTCGGATTAGGTGGTGTAGGTGGAGTACAAGCGATTCTCAGTGCCCGAATGGGAATTGGGCATATCACGGGGGTAGATCCAGACGAGTTTGAAATATCTAACATGAATCGTCAGATGCTCGCCTCCACTTCTGTATTAGGAAAACCCAAGGCAAAAGTTGCGGAAGATACGGTGAAAGATATTCATCCATACATATCTACCCGATTTGTTCAGACTGATGTTGATGAACATAATGTCGCTGATCTGATCCAAGGACACGATGTTGTGATTGAAGCTGTAGATGATATGCCTTCTCGGGTTATTATTCATCGAACTGCTCGTGAACTCGGGATTCCAAGCGTCGGGATGTCTGGCAGTCCCCCGAATCGGGGATTTGTTTCTTCTTTTCTCCCAAATGGTGCCCATTATGAAGACATTCTTAATCTTCCGCACAAAGGATTGAAACTGACAGATGAAACAATGCGCAACCAAATTGCAGATATAAAGAAAGAACGGGCGTGGCACTCTGTGCAGCAAGGTGCACCACGCGAATGGGCAGAAGATTTTTGTGAAGGGAAAGCAGGTTGGATTATTACACCTGTACGAGCAATGCTTTTAGCGACCTTTAGCTTTCATGAAGCGGTTCAGATTCTGACAGGCCGTTCCCCTATGGCGCAAGCTCCTAGAGCAATACTGATTAACCTGGATTCCGAACAGCCTGTACAAGTGAAAACGGCCCCTGAAGGTGGCTGGAATTATGCACATCTTTAGATTTCTCAAACGTTAGTCTTGGTATTTTATAATGCTGGACAATCAGTGCTACAAGGAGGAGAACAAAATGGAAACGCAGTCGATTCCAAATTTATACGAAGCAAGTTTTATCCGTAACTTAGGGGTTATTTCCAAGGATGAACAAGAGAAACTAAGAAGTGGGCGCGTAACCGTTGTCGGAGCTGGCGGGGTTGGCGGAATTACCCTTATCCAACTAGCTCGGATGGGTATCGGACAGATCCATGTGATTGACCGTGATGTTTTTGAAGCAAGTAATTTAAATAGACAAATGCTTAGTTCAGTTAGCCGTTTGAATAAGAGTAAAGCAGAATCTGCTAAACAAACATTAGAAGATATTAACCCAGACATACAAGTAAGCGTAACGGAACAATTTGTAACCGAAGACAATGCAGAACAATTGTTACAAGGAACCGACATCATTATAGATGCAACCGATAATCTGGTTGCCCGTGTCATTATCCATCGTACAGCAGCCAAACTCGGCATTCCATCCATTTGGATCGCGGTGACACCACCATTCCGAGGTGGAGTTATGTCTCTTACACCTACCTCGGATCCTTATGAGAAAGTGCTACGACATCCTTCATATGGGCATCCATTAACAGATGAGATGAAAAAGCAGATCGACGCCTTGAAAGATCGACGAGCGGCCTACTCTGTTAAGTATGGCGTTGATGAGGAGTGGGCAAATGCATATGTAAAAAAAGAAGCCTCGTGGGCCGTGCTCTCTCCTGTTGCTAACATCATTGGGTTACTAGCAAGTTTTGAAGCATTTAAATTCCTAGTCCAAAGAGATGATTTAAGGCCCATTATTGGTCCAGACCTCATTAAAGTTAATCTGGCCAATCGACAAATGGTGGAAGTCCAAACACCAGTGGAAGGTAGCTGGGACAATACGATTTTATAAAATGAGGTGTCTGAAATAACGCAAGCCGTGATATTCCTAATACTCATTGCAGGTGCATTTGCCTTATTAAAAGATTATGTTCTGGCAACTGCCACTATACTCGTTCTTGGAGTCTACCTTCTCCAAATTCAAACAGTCACTACAGCTTTTCAAAAGTATTCACTAAACATCGGGCTTTTCTTCCTCATGATTTTTCTTTTGTTTCCCATGACTAATGAAAAGCTAAATCTAGTGGAACTTTCTAAACAACTGTTTACGCCGATAGGAGCATTTTCTCTGCTAGCTGGCTTCATTGTCTCCTATATCGGAGGAAAAGGGCTTGGTGTTCTTCCAACACAACCCGTGATCATGTTTGCTGTCATCATAGGTACACTGGTTGCTGTTCTTTTTTTCAAGGGGCTTCCCGCCGGATTGATTATTGCGGCCGGAGTCGTAGCCGTATGTAAATATTTTGTTTCGTCATAGGAGGAATACAATGAAGTGCAGTAAACAATGGTTCAGTTTATCAATCGTTGCATCTTTGTGTATCACCAGCTTCCTAAGTGGATGTGGGGTGAACACAAAGAGTAGCGAGCATGCGTCCAAAGTAACTAATGAAACTATTCAATTAGAAGAAACTCAAATCCCTGGTTCTGATGCAGGTATGGAAATCTATCTCCGTCATAAGAAACCAGTTAACCCAACAACACAAAATGAAGTCGTACTTTTTCTTGAGCCATTTAGTGTGCCGACAGCCAATGCTTTTGATGTGTCTGGTTACTCTTGGATGGATGATCTTGCAGGAAAAGGATACGATACTTGGGCTATGGATTTTAGGGGATTCGGTAAATCCACATATCCAAAAGAAATGGATGAGCCGCCGCAATCCAATAAACCTGTGGTAACACACAAAGAAGCGCTGCAAGATCTAACTACTGCCATAGATTACATAAAGAAAAAACAGAACGTAGATAAAGTTAATATCGTTGGGTGGTCATTTGGTTCAATGGTTGGGGCTGAATACGCGATAGTGAAACCTGAAGCTGTAAATAAGCTGGTTCTCTATGGATTTATGAATGGATTTATACTTCCTTCAATGACCAAGCCATTCGAATCCGAAAAGACACCTGGACAGTTTAATCCACAGGCTCCAGCTTATCAAGTTATTGATTTCGATACAGCGATGCACCACTGGCATATGATGCTAGATGGCAGACAACTCGTCACTCAAGATGCCATGGACGGTGTACGAAACGTATTTAATGAATCGGACCCAATGAGTAAGGAAAGAAAAAACCATGAGATTCGTCGTCCGATGGGACCTCTTCAAGATCTTTATTCAGTTTGGAGCAATCGACCACTCTACGACTTATCAAAGATTACTTCACCTGTGCTCGTGATTTATGGAGATTCCGATTTTTTTGCAGAAAAAAATGTACTGGATAAACTACCGGGTACGAAGATAAAAAAAGAAGTAGTCATCCCAGAGGCTACACACTGGGCAATATACGAAAAAAACAGAAAAAAATTATTGGAAGAAACTAGTCAATTTTTGAAACAGAAACAATAAAAGTAGATAGAGGAGGAAGCCGAGTTGGCTCATCTTAAAATCTTAGATACAACTCTTAGAGAAGGTGAACAACACCCTGGTGTTCGTCTCACTAGTCAGGATAAAATTCATATTCTTCGCCAACTGGAACAGTTTCAAGTAGACATCATAGAAGTGGGTCATCCTGGAATTTCCGCTGAAGAGGAACAAATTTGTAGAGATGTAGCAAATGCTACTCATAGAGTGGAGATCCTCATGCATGCCCGAGCTGTTACTGAAGAGATTCAAGCCGTTTATCGTGCGAATGCCCAGTGGGTAGGAATTTGGGCTTCTATTAATCAAATATCTCTTTCTACAAAATTTAACGGAAAATCCTCAGATCAGGTTAAAGAACATGTCGCGAATGCGGTGCAAGAAGCCAAGAAGCTGGGACTAAAGGTGCGTTTTACAATCGAAGATGCCTCTCGAACGGCTTGGGAGGATATTTTCCTTCTCGGAAAAGTAGCTGTCAACGCAGGGGCGGATCGGATTAGTCTGGCAGATACGACCGGAGTATGGGAACCCGTTACATGCAGTAATGTTGTAAAAAGAGCCATAGCCGAAATTCATCCTGATATTGAAGTACACCTACATAATGATTTCGGATTGGCACTTGCCAATGCTTTAGCTGCTGTCGATGCAGGGGCATCTGTCATTGATACTTCTGTTCTAGGAATTGGAGAAAGAACCGGTATCGTCGATCTTCTCCAGTTCGCTGTGCTGCTACAGAAGAAGAGAGATGTGCAACGCTTCCCTCTTGATCGGATTCCTATGTTGTCAAAATGCGTGCAATTGGCAACTGGATTTCGTCCAGATCATTTAAGACCTGTAGTGGGAAAGCATGCGTTCACACACACTTGTCACTATCATGCACAAGCCGTCCAAAAGCAGCCTCATAGCTATGAGGCTTATACGCCTGAGTTAGTAGGACGTACTCGTACAGTGGTGAACAAGCGTGCTGAATTACCGAAATTAGCCAAACTCCCTTATAAAATGCAGATTGGAGAACCTTTTGTTAAAGGGGCAGATGAATTAAAATATCACCGTAATGGGCCAGGTACCAGATGGGTATTTATGGATAACAGAGTGGATCATCGATCCACGTTATATGTTATTCAACGAACGTTCAATGAAAATCCACCGGAAAATCATGTGGATCGTCATGCACATCACTGTGACAGTGTATTTATATTCTGGGGAGACTCATCTGATGGAACTGGCTTAACTTGTTGTGTGCAAATAGGCGAAGAAGAGCAATTTGTGCATAGTCCGGCATCTGTCTTTATCCCTGCCGGAATGGAACATAGCTATTACTATGTGAATGGAAAAGGAACATATACGAATATCGTTCTGGCCCCTGAGTACAATCAAAGTTTAGTTAATTCTTGAGACACCATCTGTTTTTTCTTTTTCATACACGTGGTACGAGTTATGATTAGCTTGATAGCATAACTCGTACCCGTAATCAAAACTACATATGGCATTACATCAAGTAAGAAATCACCACCTTGTAACCATTTTGAATCTCCATCACTTCTTAAACCAAATGGGTCTATATAAGAAATCGGATTTCCATTGACATACGCATATCGATTTAAACCTCCGGGGCACTTACAAAGTGACCCGTTTTGAAAATAAGTTGTTTTAGGGGTTACAAAAATGTCCCCCTGCACGTCAAACGAGCCTTAGAATCATTTCTAAAGGCTCGTTTGACTTTTATTTTTTTTCATTTTTAAAAATCGCGGTTTTTTCCAATGGCCTGCATTGAAGGCCTTTCTCTATATCTTATTTTGTTATAACTTCTGCACCATTGGATCCTATGATGAAATAATGGTCAAGTGCAGCCTCTTCGATTTGTCCAAATGCCCAGTGTGATTCAGGCACATCCGTAAAAGAAGATTCTGTTACTCCTTGAAGAGGTCCACGTTTCAGTACTCGGTTAAGAATGGCAGCAGCTTCTGCTCGGGTGATAAACTGATCAGGTTTAAAGGTTCCATCTGCATACCCACTCATCCAACCAGCTTCTTTTATCGCCTCGATCGTATTCTGTGCCCAATGTCCCTGGATATCTGTAAAGTCCACAGATTGACTTGATGATATAGGGATCTGCTTCCACTTGGCTACAATGGAAGCCATTTCTGCTCTTGTTACCGGTTGTTCTGGTGCGAAGGTTCCGTTCGGATAACCACTCATAATTTCTTGTTGGGCTAATTGGTCAATACTATTCTTCGCCCAATGATTTAATGGAACATCTTTATAGGAGTCAGGTGAATTCCCTTCCACACTAGTTAAGCGAGAAATCAGTGATGCCATTTCTGCTCTTGTAAGTGTTTGATCCGGTCTAAAGGTTCCATCTGGATAACCCGCTAAATACTTCTTATGCTCTACCTTATTGATTGGAGTTGGCAGATCAACTTTCACCACAAGATCCATGGTTGCTGCACTTTCTTTGCCTGATACTACTTGTTTCACATCATACGTTCCATTTTTTAAGTTCACAAACTCTACCTTTCCATTCGTATCCGCAATCTTCGAATCTAGTAGAAGATTATCTTGCTTGTTTAACAGCTTAATCGTTGCCCCTGCTGTAGCAGATACATTGATCGTAGAACCATTTACGGTAGCAGTTGGAGTG
>DATFAS010000266.1:0-4828 GCA_035254305.1 Bacillota bacterium | reverse complement strand
AAATCCCGTATTATTTTTATAAAAAAAACAATCCCTAGCCTGAACTAGGGATTCCTATCTCTTCATTAACACCCACAACGACGTAAACGGTTCTCGATATTGGTTACCCTCTCTTCAAGACGGCGAAGACGTTGTTCGATGTTTCCTGGAAACGGGCCAGGGCCAGGTACTGGCGGTGGGAATGGAGGGCCTGGTGGATATTGACTAACCGGTATTCTAAGCGTTTGCCCTACATAAATATAATTAATATTGACACCGGGATTTGCTTCAGCAATGGCTCGAACGGTCGTTCCATAGCGTGCTGCAATAGTCCCTATTGTTTCTCCAGGTTGAACAGTGTGTCTGATCATTAGATGACCTCCAAAGTTTAGTGAGTTAACGATATCACTGTATGTTTGGACATCAGCATTTGCCCTAGACTCTTGTCTATTTTAACTTTTTCACATGATTTTGGCCTTCTTATCCCCCGATCCAATCATTTCTACTGCTTTTTGATTTAGTTGGTCTAATTGTAGAATAAACTCCTCAGAACCTATTGGTGGGCTAAATAGATATCCTTGTATTTGAAAACACTCCAGGCTTTGCAGGATTTCGTTTTGAATCTTAGTTTCAACCCCTTCTGCAATAACATCTAGCTTCAAATTTCGAGCCATCGATATAATGGTGGACACAATCGTTTCATCGTGTTCATCATTGAGTAGATCTCGAATAAAAGACTGGTCAATCTTGAGCCGATCGATTGGGAGATGTTTTAAATAGTTCAGTGACGAATACCCCGTTCCAAAATCATCAATAGCAATTTGAATACCTAATTGCTTAAGATCATTTAAAATGATCATGGCATAATCAACATTCATCATCATACTCTCGGTGATCTCAAGCTCCAATAACCAAGGTTCTAGTCCAGTCTCGTCTAGAATCTCCTTTACCTTTTCACTTAGGTTTTGCTGATAGAATTGCCTTGTCGAAAGATTCACCGCTACTCCCATAGATGGTAATCCTTGGTCAAGCCATTGCTTTAATTGTTCACAGGCAGTCCGCAGCACCCATTCACCAATAGGAATGATAAGCCCTGTCTCTTCAGCAATGGGGATAAATTTCGCAGGAGAAATCCAACCTAAAGCTGGATGATACCAACGAATCAACGCCTCTACGCCCATAATGCTACCTGATTGGGTATCTAGTTGTGGTTGATAGACGACATAGAGCTCATTTTGAGCAAGGGCCTGTCGCAAGTCATTTTCCAACACCAATCGATCCAAAGCCCTACCGTCCATAGTTGGTTGATAGAGCTGATAATGATTCATTTTTTGTTGGGCTTCAGCTAAAGCCATATTCGCATGTTGAAATAATTGATCCACATTCTTCCCATGGGCGGGGTAAATAGCCACACCAATACTCATGGTAAGGTTTAATAGAAGATGTTGTACTTGAAGTGGCTCATTAAATAAGGCCTGTATTTGTTCACAGACATTGTAGATCTCTTCTTCTCCCTCTTGATCTGAAAGGCAAAGGGAAAACTCGTCTCCTGTTAATCTACCAATAAGAATATTTGGCGGCAGTTGGCTAGCAAGCCTAGCAGCGACTGCCTTGAGAATAAGATCCCCGAAGGAATGACCAAGAGCCTCATTCATATTTTTGAACCGATCGATATCAAGAACAAACACTGCTATCTGTGTCAATGAGGATTTGTCTATCATTTCATTTAGTCTTTCCTTGAAATACCGTAGATTTGGCAGTTTCGTTAATTCGTCGTAGAAGGCCATATATTGAATCATTTCTTGATCCTTTTTCTGTTGCGTAATGTCACGAAAAACCATAATTGAACCATTCACACGGCCATTCTGCAGGAAAGGCGTGGACACATAAGAAACTGGAAAAACCGTCCCGTTCTTGCGAATAAACCAATCCTCTTCGACTCGATATACTTGTTGATTTTCACACGATTTTCTTGTAGTACATTCTTCAAATGGAAGGCTTAATCCATTCTTTCTTCTATGGATCTTATCATGGACATGATAGCCCAACAATTCTGCTTGTGGCCATAGTAGAAGACGTTCTGCTTCTGAATTCATATAGGTAAGATCGCCCGAAGTATTCATGACAAGTAAACCTTCCCCCATACTTGAGGTGATCTCTTGGAGAAATTTCTCATTTTGCTTTAATTGCTCTTCAGCCTCCTTCTGCCTCTGAAAAGGTTCCTCTACAGAGGTATGGTAGACGGCTCGTTGTAGAAAATAAAAACCAGTTAATTGAAATAAATGTCCCATAAAATTAGAAATATCATAAACACTTTCATAACTTGTAAAAAAATAATCTGCCACCATCAGATAAAGTGAAGCAACAACAATCATTAAATGAAAGGCTTCCTTGGTTCGGAAACGTACAATGATCAGACTTGCAATAACCATTTCTATCGCTATCCCACCAAATTGTAGATCATTTTTAAACAAGGTTGTTCCTTTCCCATCCACCACTAGTTCAGGCAACCAATGTGTCGGAGAGTAAATGGCGACCATCCAAGCAAGAGCATAGAGAAAAGCAATACTATAGGCGATCCATCTTCTATGAGGAGAAATCACTCGATCTTTAAAGAGAATAATCACAAACATCATAAGTACCTGGGTTAGTCTTGATACCATGAATAACCAAGTGGCTTTATAAGTCGAGCTCTCTGAAAAGAAAAATGGCATTCCTTTGAATGTAAGAGCATGGGCAATCTCCAAGAGACCAACAGAAAGGAACAATGCTCCCATCCATAATCGGAAATTCGAGAGAATATGAGGAAATGTCATCCATGACTGTATCGCTATCGTGAAGGCGATCGTTACTAGAAAAAATTCCATAATGAGATGAATTGAAAGATAATTTTCTTCTCCAAAAATTCCATAGAGAGAGTGGCGATAGCTTAATGCAATAAACAGAAAAACAAAGGACACAGCAATGACCCAACCATTTTCTTTCCAGAAGTGATCGATCATTAGATTTCTATTCATAACTACCTCCACTATCCACCCATCCTTGTTGAAAGGTGTTGCTCTGTATAGGGAAGTTACCCTTCCCACTGGAATAGGGATTCATCCCTTCTAAATGTTGAAATAACATAGCCAGTGCTCCCTTCTTGAAGCTTTAAGAAGTGCTCTCGACCTCATTATAATTCTACTAGCGCCATAATTGCCCTATTACGAATGGCAATTTTATGAAAATCGCCATAATTTTTACACAAAAAAAGCCATCAGAGCCGAGGGCCGATAGCTTTCTTCTTTCTTCATTATTCAAAATACAGATTGTAGTGATTTTTGCACCTGGGGTTAAAGGAAGACTTACAATGGGGGCATTGATAGTTGCTGTCATGGTATTCTTGAATCGTTAGTTCTTGGTGACAATTCCCGCAAAGAATTGCCTTGGTACCCCATTCCTGTTTACTCCAGACGACTGCTTGATGATCAGCCACTTGCTCATGACAATAATAACAGCCATAGTAGGTATCACAGCATTTGAACTTAATAGCGATAATATCTATATCAGTATGATAATGACTGCAACGGGTGTGGTTATCAATAGAACCGATTACTTTTATCATTTATTCACCTTCTCACCATAAAACGTGTTATGTAACCTCCAGTATAACCATCCCCACAACAATGAGGTCCCCCTGTTGGTTTCGACCTTCTAGACGGATGGTGATAGTATGGTCTTCCAACGCTTTATTGACAACCCTTCCACTCACATGTAGAGATTCGCCCACCTTAAGCGGAGAATGGAAGCGAGTTTGAAATTTCTTCACCATCGTCCTAGCATCCAACCAAGGGGTAACTACTTTCATCATCATAGCCATATTCAACATCCCATGGACAATGACGCCCTCAAATCCAGCGTCATTAGCTGCTTGAGGATCAAGATGGATGGGATTGAAATCTCCTGAAATCTTGGCATAGTCGTATAACCAATCTGCTGTAATGGGAGGGGTGAGCCATGGACTTAATTCTGCACCTTCATTCAATTGTTCCCATATCATCTACCTCATTCCCTCCTCCTGCAAGATGAGTACGGATGAGCATGTGAATACAGGTTTGCTTGAATTCGTTCGATCTGCCAAGAATCCTATAAGCTCATGCTTCAGAAACTGTATTCTCTTACCCGCATGTTGTTTTTCTTCGATTTTTTTCAGATGAATTTCACAGATGAATTGTTGACCTGCATAAAGCGGTTCCTGATAGGTAAATACTTGTTCACGGTGCACAAGACCCACAGCATGCTCTAACCATGGTATACTAGCATGCTGCCAGCAGATGATGGGAAGGGTCGCAGGTGCCACCAAATCAGGGTAGCCCTTCGCCCGTGCTGCCTCCACATCATGATAGATCGGGTGATTGTCGTAAATCACATTTGCATATTCCTGAATCAGTTCCCGAGAAATAGAGAATGAAAAGGGCTTCGTCCGACAACCTTCCCATTTACGATCAATCATTCTTCATCCTTCTTTCAAATAACGTCGCCACACCTAGACCTCCACCAATTCCTAAGGTGGCTATTCCGTACTTCCCATTTTTACTCTCCATCTCTCTAGCTAATCTCGTCACAAGAATCGCACCCGATGCACCAAAAGGATGGCCGAAAGCAATCGCACCACCACTCCCATTCACCTTCTCCCATGGAATACTTAATTCCTTCAGACAGGCAACAACCTGTGAGGCGAATGCTTCATTAAATTCTATCCGATCGATTTCCTCAATGGTTAGCTCATTTCGGGCCAGTAGACGCCTTACAGCAGGAACAGGGCCCATTCCAAGATAATGAGGATCCACCCCTTCTGCAACTGCATCAA
>DATFAS010000265.1:0-8996 GCA_035254305.1 Bacillota bacterium | reverse complement strand
AACCGTAATGGAACAAATGCACGGCCATTCATAATAGAACTTGGTGCATCCAAGGTGACGGATTCTCCATTGATTGTTGCCACATTACTGCCTACGGTTAGAACAATTGTGGTGCCATCTCTATTGATCGTAATAGTTTGTGCAGTTGAATCCCATTGCACATCAGCCTTTAAAGATTCGGAAACACCACGAATTGGAATGAGTGTATGTCCATCTTTAATAACAGGTGGAGTATCAAAGTGGGATTGATGCCCATTAATGAGTGTTTTTACATCTGTGTTTCCGGCTTTAGAATAAAGCTCACCTAGTTTTTTCACACTATCTAAATTCGTATAATTTGTCTGTATTTCTTGTTCCTTTGTTTGTATGGCACTTGAGAGATCTCCGGATTTATCATACATTTCTGATAGCTTGCTATAGTATTTACTTTGCTCAGGAGTTGTTTGTTGGTCTGAACTTAAACTTTTCTTTAGTTCATCTGCGTAATTTTTTAATTCTGTTGATTGGAGATTAGCTGCATCTTCGAAGCGTTTATCTAACTCTTTTTGCTTTTTTTCATTTGAATGATCTGTGGTCGTAGAAGTGTTTGTTTGGTCTGTATTCGAAGTGTTGGCTGTTGTTGTTGTAGAAGTGCTGGAATGATTAGAACCCGAATCTGACGAACTACTAGAATGGTCAGAAGATGAATTCGATGAACTACTAGAATGGCTAGAACCGGAATTTGAGGAACTGCCGGAATGTGAATTTCCTTTTGCATAAGCTGGTGTTGCCCCTAGAGCTAGAATCAAAGAACATAGAATTAGTTTTCTCATATAGCACTCTCCCCATCTCAGAAAAATCTTGTTTATCAATATTCTATCAAACTCTCGTTATAGAATTCATTAGGGCTTTGGAACCCTTTACCAAAATAGTAAGATCGTTTAATATAATAAGGTTAATAGATTATTATTCATAGGGGTGTAATAAACCAGTGAAATTATTGAAATATACTTCAAAAGCAGTACTATTGACCACCTTACTATCCTCTATTGTTCCCTCAGAGACTCTTTTTGCAGCCGAGAATGCTAACCATACAGTTACCTTTAATTTGCAGACAAAAGAAACCAAGGTAGATGGAAATATCACCGCATTGGAAACACCAGCTAGCGTTATTCAGGATAGACTCTATGTTCCAGTTCGTTTTCTATCAAATTTTCTTGGCTTTCAACCGAATTGGGATGAGGCTACTAGAACGATCTCCTTTACCACCAATAAGGCAAAGGTCACACTCAAGCCCGATAGTAACGAAGCTTTAATCAATGATCAAACGATCCCTTTTGATTCTATTGCAGCATTAGTTAATAATAATTTATTATTATCTGCTCGTAAGATGTCAGAGCTTGTGGAGGTTCCAATTGATTATAATGCAGCCACAAGTCAGGTTACGATAGTAATAGGTTCACCGAAGAAGGAATTACAGAAGCAACAGAATGCAAAACCAATTGCACAATTCACAACGGATAAGAAGGTTTATCGAATAGGGGAACCGATTGAATATATTGATCTCAGCTATGATCCTGACGGATGGGGATATTACAACACATGGAGTGGGCGACAGGATGCATTCTTCACCCCAGGTAAGAAGCAAATTACATTATCGGTTAAGGATACAGAAGACGCTGTAAGTGAGCCATTTAGCCAAACGATTGAAATCTCGAATAATGTATTGACGTCGGAGGAGGAATATCCGTTTTACTTTGGTTCAATGGATGATGATCCGAAGCGAATTCCATTGAATCATGATCGGCTAAACACTTTTCCACTAATGGATAAGAAAGAGCTGCGGCAGGATACCTCAAGAAAGGTTATCTTGAGTGATAGTCCGGAGAACTTCACAGAGTTTGGGATTCTTTATCAGGAAAAGGTGAAGGGTAAAGCAAGATTATATGGGACTCACGAAAACCATACGGGTAAGATGGCTCAGCTTTCGGTTGTGATAACGAATCCAACGAGTCAGCCGATTAAACTCCGAACTACACACGAGGGTCTTGCCACACCATCTAAATTTCCAGAGCAACAGGGGCAACAAGCGCTTGTTAACTGGTATCTTAAAGGAGAAGAATCAAAAGAACAGGTCATTGCTCCAGGCCAAAGCATAGTCTACTATCGTTCGGGTCCTTTGTTCCCGGAACTTGGAACCAATTTTATGTATGATATTGAAACGGATGGAGAGGCTCAGGTTTCGTTTATAGCCAATGACCCGGGAGTAGATCCGCTTAATTTTAAATCACTGAAGAATCTTCCTAAGGGCGGGAATGTTCGTGGAACCTTTGATGCTGCTAGTATTGATTGGGAAGTAGACGCTTCTAAGCTGCAAGGAAAGCCAGGCCGAGTTATTATTGGTGATCCTGCTTCCAAGTCATGGGTGAAGGGTCATGACGGGGTTACCGGAGAGAATGCCGAAAATGAAGGCAACTATGGTGTATTCTATAATATCGAGTTTAAAAAGCCAGGAAAAGCAGCCTTTGCCCTTGTTCCAAGAGGTGGAGCATTTAAAGGAACTGTGTTGTTTAACAACACGATTCTTCCTTTGCCAGAGTCAGGTGTCGTATTTGCTTTCCAAGGATATCTCATTGGCAGAACGGATGGATCTGAAGACAGTGTGAAACTACAAGTCGTTCCTCCATCTGGATCCTCATTGCCATTTGATATTTTAGTTTATCCGCTTGATAATCGAAAATAAATAAATCTTTCAGAGGGAAAGCTCAATTTTTGGGCTTCCTTTTTTTCATTTCCGCACTGGTGCCACTAGTCCACTATTTTGATAAACAACCCTATGGGTTCAATTTTAAAAAATTAAATTTATCAAATGGAAGGTGAAACCTTGATGTCAAGATAGAGGAAGTTCGCCTTAGGACTTGGTGCTAATCAACTTGAATTCACTAACCGAAACCGTTATAGTCTAAATCATGAATAAGTAGAAGGTGGGATTGGAATGGCCTATGCATATTATGATAAATCAGGAATCCTTCATGTAGTTGATCATTTAGGAGTAGCTGTAGATAATTGTAAGGGAATTGTGGTAGAAACGAATATTGCCAATGAGGGTGGCTATCCGGTAGTTGATGGGAAACAAATCATATTTGACACCAACATAGGGAAAAGTCAATGCTATGGTGAGTCTGGAGAAAAGGAACTGATGGATACGCCAGACGAAATCGAGGAGCTTATAAATAAAATATTTAAAAATGAATACTCTCTAGCGAGTGAAAATTCATCGCCTCTACTGCCTTAGTTGGCAGTTTTTTTATTTTCAAGCTGAAAGTTCATTTTAGAAATCCTCATCCAAGGTAGTACAGTGAAATCATTAGAAGCGTTATCTAGCCATGTGGTGAAAAAAGGAGGGGATCTATTGCTTCCTACAGGGAGAGTTTTATTGGAGGAAGAGCTAGAAAGAATTGCACCTGAGGCTTGGAGAGAAGAGATGAAGAAGCTTAGCTCAAGAGGGAAGGTAAAGACACAACCGGGTGTTGATTTAACGAGGCGGACATGTAATCGTTGTGGAGGAATGGATTTGCATTTTGTTGACTGCGGTTCTTGTCGCAAGGAATGTGCTTATTGCACATCCTGTTTGCAGATGGGGAGAAGCAAAACGTGCACACCGCTTTATTATATTGAAGATGAGGAAGAGGAGAGGACCTCCCTCACCCATTCCCTTCTAGCGTGGAAAGGTAACCTAACCCCATCGCAACTAGAGGCTTCCGATACTGCGAGTGACTTGGTGCGAAAAACGAATCAGAAGTGCCTAATTTGGGCAGTCTGCGGGGCAGGGAAAACGGAAGTTACGTTCAAGCCTATCGATCAGGCTCTTCAGTTAGGGCAGAAGGTGTTGATTGCAACACCTCGGAAGGATGTTGTTTTAGAATTATTCCCGCGCATTCAACAAGCTTTTCCTACGGTAAGAGTGATCGCCCTTCATGGGAAAAGTGCACAGAAATGGGAGGAGGCACAAATCACGATTTCCACTACCCATCAGGTTCTCCGCTTTTATCAAAAATTTGATCTTGTGGTAATTGATGAAGTCGATGCTTATCCTTACCATAACAATCCTATGCTGTATTTTGCTGTAGAACGGGCACGAAAGCCTAGTGGCAATTTACTGTATCTTAGTGCCACCCCTCCAGATTATCTTCGAAAGCTCCCGCAGGTGCGAATTCCAGCACGTTATCACCGTAAGCCATTAGCCGTTCCACAAATCGTTCTCGAGAGAAATCTTGCTAAGAGACTTAAAAAGATAACCCATCTAGATGTAATCCATCAAATCATCAACTATATATTTGAAAATCAAAGACAGGGATTCTTCTTTGTTCCTTATATTGGATTGGTAGAGGAATTGGTGAATCAACTCAATCATTATGATGAGATCGAAGGGACCCATTCGCGTGATCCAGCTAGAGAGGAGAAGGTTCGCCGATTTCGTGAGGGAGAAATCAGAATCCTAGTGACGACTACTATTCTTGAACGGGGGGTAACGGTTCCTAAAACAGATGTGATCGTAATACAGGCTGATTCTTCTATTTTTGATGAGGCTTCATTAGTACAAATGAGTGGGCGAGCCGGTCGTTCATTGCTAGACCCTGTTGGAACGGTAGTATTTATCGCTGAGGAAAAGACAAGAGAGATGAAAAAGGCGATTAAACATATCAAGCAAATGAATAAATGGGCGAAAAAAAGGGGGCTATTAGATTGTTGAACGTTTTGAATCTTTTGTTTCCGTTGCCGTTAAAATGTGGGTTCTGTGATAGAAGAGAATACAAAAATGGAATGTGCAAACAGTGTATGAAGGAGATTGAGGAGATTAAGGGAAATATCTGCGAACGATGTGGAAGGCCATTAGAAACCATGTCCATCTGTGTGGATTGCCACAGAAGAAAGGATACCTATTTTGTCTGTAATCGAAGTGCGGTACGTTATAATGAAAAGATGAAAAGTATGATTAGCCTTTACAAATATCGAGGTCAAGAGAAGCTTGTTCTTTCCTTTGCCCGTTTACTTGAACAAGCCTATCGTAAGTATTACAACCATATCTCCTTCGATTGCCTCACTTATGTCCCCATTCATGAACAACGCCTCAAGGAACGTGGGTTTAATCAAGCCCAGCAGATGGCTTTCTACCTAAGCCTCCGAATCAAAATTCCAGTAAAAAGGTTACTCATTCGCACCCGTTATGCAGATAAACAGAGTAAAAAGCAGCGACAGGATCGCATAAATGCGCTAACCAATAGCTTCGAACTTCATCCATATCAAGCTCCGTTAAAACGAGTACTCCTTATTGATGATATTTACACGACCGGAAGCACGGTTAATGAATGTGCAAAGATTCTGGTGAATGAAGGAATCCAAGTTTACTCTCTCACGGTGGGGAGATGATTCTGTGGTATAATTCACTGGAATACGAAGGGATTTACGAGATCAAATGAGTCGTGTTCACCTTGATATAGAGTTCATTGCCGAAAGACAAGCAACCCAGGACATGAAAATAAATAGGGTAGAAAAGCGAATCCAATCATAGATTATGGCTTTTTTTATGGTGGTAAGGGGCATGCCTTACTACTTGTTTTTAGAGAGACTATAGCTTTCGCTGAAATATCGCTGGAATTTGGGATATTTTCACTGGACATCGCTGGAGTTTGCTATTTTTCCGCTGGAAGATTAGAAAATTGACCTAAAATAGAGTGTTGGCTATTAAATAGTCGAATGTACCCCTGTCTTAAGCGCTAAAACATTAGGTTGCTCATCGACAAAATCCTGCAAAAGAACTACAAAAAACTACTGGATTTTTACTCGTAACCTACTGATAATAGAATTATACTTCATGATATATTAAGGGGCCGGCGATGAAAAAGAGATATCTTAATCTTTCTCTCATTATTTTTACAGTGATATTCTATGGTTACCATGTGGAAGAGTTTGGTGTGAAATCAATCATTAGTACTATGTCTTTAGTCAGTTGTTTATCTATCCTTGTTTTTCTTGCTGCATTCTTTAGGGTTGGGAAACAAAGAAGTATAAAATAGAAGAAAAGCCGAGGGAACAGATTCCTTCGGCTTTAGACATTTTTAGATGCTTTTTCGGTAAAAGGTAGTACAACATTCCGTCCTCCTTTCAACCATTACCCGCTACAATCCAATTTTTTTTGCAAATTCCATAACAATCTCATTAAAAATTTTAGGTTGTTCTACATTGGGGAGATGGCCACAATTCGGAATGATTACAAGCTCGGAATTAGCAAGTCCCTCATGAATTTCCTCAGATGTAGCACGATCAATAAATCGATCCCTTTCACCATGTAAAATTAGTGTTGGAACGGTAATAGCAGGAAGCATATCTCTTTGATCATACTCCAAGAGCTCGACAAATAGCTGGTAGATAAAATCAAGATTTTGGCTAAGTGTCCCTCGTTCTAATCCTCTGGCAATGGATCCATTTGGGTCAAGCCCCATCTCTTCAATTACTCGTTTAATCCACATTTGCTCCCCGTTCGGTTGCTTCAAAAGATCGTAGATTGCTTTTCGGTGTTCCCTCATCGGCTGATCTAGCCCCACGAAGGTATCAGCTGCAACCAATCCTTTCACTAAGTGTTGATGGTGATAGGTAAAGTCTATAGCCACTCTACCACCCATGGAGATCCCGCAAATGAGAAAATCTTTGACAAAGAGCTCATCCACGATAAGCTGTTTAAGGATTTTGTGGTAGTCAAAATAGGTAAGTTCCTCCCGCCCTTCTGATTTGCCGTGTCCAGGTAAATCAATGGAAATCACCTGATAATTTTGTTTGAAAAAATTTCGTTGGTATAGCCAATTAATAGAGGAGCCTCCAAGACCATGCAAGAACAGAATTGGTGCTCCTTGCCCCTCACTTGTATAGAAAATCTCATATCCTTGATAAAGCATAGTTGTCATGAACAAATCTCCCCTTGATTCACATGGTTAAGCTTTATTTTACCTTCTCCTTCTATTATTTACTCAAAAAATGGCGAGAATTGGGAAAAAGGGTCGATTGTTGTCAGAATGGGAATCTATTAAACTTAAACATACAAGTAGAAGGATAGAAGGAGTGCATCAATGAATCGAACAAGGAAAATGTGCTTAATGGGAGCTTTATTGCTTTCCTTATATACGAATACAGCAGGTGCTGCGGAGTATCACTTTCAAGATACAGCACAGATACCGTGGGCCGCACCAAGTATTGAGAAGCTCTATGAGGAGGGGATTGTGAATGGTGTAAGTGCTACAGCGTTTGCACCGAATGATCCACTTACTCGGGCACAATTTGCTGCAATGGTTGCTAAGACACAGAATGATAGCTATCTGGAAAGAGAAATGAATTTTACAGATGTAGCCCCAGGTCAGTGGTATTTTCAATCTGTAAAAAAGATGTACAGCCTAGGGATGATAAAAGGTGTGAGTAATACGCGTTTTGAGCCGGATCGGTGGATTACACGTGAGGAAGCGGCGGCCTTGTTTGCCCGAACATTCGACTATCCATACAATGATATGGATTTGCCTTTTAAGGATCAAGGAGAGATTGATTCTTGGGCTATGGATAGTGTGAAAAAAGGGACGGAAAAAGGACTCTTTGGTATCTTTAGTGATCAATTCCGCCCTCAGCAAGCGATTACACGTGCGGAGGCAGCTGTTTTGATTCATAAAATTTTTTATGGAGAACCAGAATCCTATGATCCACCAAAACAACTGGCCCCCCCTCCAAAAATAGTACCCGAACAAACACAAGGCTCTATTCAGGCTCCAACCCTAACAGAGGCTTCGTTGCCAGCCATAACCCCGTCTGTTCTTGCTTCTCGTAGCTCTGATCTGAAGCAACAGCGGCTTACAAAGGTTGTTCAGTCTGTAGTAGGTGTTCCATACAAGTATGGTGGTAATTCTCTAGAGGGCATGGACTGTAGTGGATTGACATCTTATGTTTACAAACAACTAGGTGTTGATTTACCAAGAGAATCACAGAATCAATTTACCGTAGGTACCTTGGTGTCAGTCAATAATATGCAGAAGGGTGACCTTATTTTCTTTGATACGGGAGGTGGAGGAATTTCTCATGTAGGAATTTATATGGGCGATAACCAAATGGCTCATGCGGCAACGAACAAGGCGCAGGTGATGATTTCTGATTTAAGCTGGTATTTCAATCATTATAAGGTAGTGGGTGTAAAAAGAATCCTATCGTGAACCTCCCACCAATAAATGGGCGAGCTTCTCGTTTCATTGAGCCGACTATTGTCGCATTCTCCATGAAGGCTAATTCCTAGTCTGATGTGTTTTACGATACGTTGGGTAGTGGTTGTAATGACTGTTTGGGGATGCTTCTTACATAGGACATCTTTAGGGATAATAGAACCGATTCCAAAGATGTCCGCCCTACTATTTCATCCAGGATCAAAATCCACAATGGATTTGAGCTGTCTTAATTATAGACTAATTCTTCTAGCCCAAGCTCGATCCATTCCCATATAACGAGACGGATTAGATCCTCTTTTCTGGCTTTTCGGAGGAGATCAAGTCCTTTTGTCATATTTACGATTCCTGAACCAGTTTTGCCTATGAACAATTGACTGATTCCGAGTTGATTGTAGATCAATCCTATTAGGTATGTACTGTCGGGTGAGGGATCTTGTAGGGCTTCAAGAGATGTAATTTCGGAGTTTTTGTATTCTTTTAACTGGAAATAGATATCCGATAGAATGTAGAGGAGGCTAATCCTGATCTGGGGGTCGAAGAAGTCTAGGTTTGGGGTGTATTCTTCCTTAACACTTTCTAGAAAATGTTTCATGTATTCTGGTGAGAAAATTCTAAGTAAAATAAAACATAGACAATAATTGATTTGGCCGTTATTTGTAGAGGTGATTCGGGAGAGATAGCTTGGGTGTTGAATATGCGATTCACTCCAATTTGCCAACTGAGCCCGGTATTGCTGAGAGCTAGATGATTCGAAGATAACAT
>DATFAS010000264.1:0-7914 GCA_035254305.1 Bacillota bacterium | reverse complement strand
ATTATAGCATAGTGGAAACATTTTTTAAAGTTATTTATCGACTAAAAATGGGAATGAGTGACAAATTACAGAAGGAATGAAAACCATGTTTGGGTATACCCGAACATGGTTAATAGTTAATTAAAGGTAAATGGCTTTTAGGAACGGCCTAAATGATTGTAGACAGATTCTGTGTGAACTTCACCCGTTTCATCTTGAATTAAGATGGATTGTGGGAAAAGATTCTTTTGGGATTTTTGGTTTAATGCTTCTTCTTTTGTCATTTCTATTTCTCCAGCTTGAATATCTGGCATGGGTTAAGATCCCTCCTTAATGTTTGATCTTCTTTAGTATGTTTAAAAATCTCAAAAGTTGTCGATAAAAGGAATGATATATATTGACATGGTTAGTAGTGAACAAATAAAATGTAGCTATTAATCTTTATTTGTTAACTTTTCCTAAGAATTATGGCGTTGATGAGGAATAGTACATTTCTTGGATGGGATCAGAGAGTTGACGGTTGGTGCGAGTCAACACAGCCAGAATGGAACTCACCTCTAAGCCTTAGAGTTAAAGCTCAACTCGAGCCTTAAGCTCTAACGATTAGGTCCGCGTTAAGGATTTTAAAGTGAGTACACTGTACTAATTAGGGTGGTACCGCGGAAGACAAATAAAACCTTTCGTCCCTAGCTGTTAACGCTTGGGATGGGAGGTTTTTTATTTTACTTTACAATATGTGGGAGGAAAAGATGCAATACGATCATCGGGAAATAGAAAAGAAATGGCAAAAATACTGGGACGAAAATAAGACTTTCAAACTTAATGAAGACCCTACAAAACCAAAATTTTATGCATTAGACATGTTTCCTTATCCATCAGGGGCGGGACTACATGTAGGGCATCCAGAAGGTTATACGGCTACAGATATCGTATCTAGATACAAGCGGATGAAAGGCTACCAAGTGCTTCACCCAATGGGATGGGATGCCTTTGGCTTGCCGGCAGAACAACATGCTCTAGATACTGGGGAGCATCCTCGAGAGATCACGATTCGTAATATTAACAATTTCCGACGCCAAATAAAATCATTAGGTTTCTCTTATGATTGGGACCGTGAGATTTCTACTACGGATCCAGGCTACTATAAGTGGACTCAATGGATTTTCTTACAGCTTTATAAAATGGGTCTAGCTTATGTGGATGAAATTCCAGTAAACTGGTGTCCTGCACTTGGAACGGTATTGGCGAATGAAGAGGTTATCGATGGAAAGAGTGAACGTGGGGGTCATCCGGTTATTCGTAGACCTATGCGCCAGTGGGTATTAAAGATTACAGCTTATGCTGAACGACTACTTGAAGATCTTGAAGAGCTTGATTGGTCTGAAAGTATTAAAGATATGCAGCGTAATTGGATTGGTAAATCAGAAGGGGCTGAGTTAGACTTTTCTATTGAAGATCACGATGGTCACCTCACTGTGTTTACCACTCGTCCTGATACTCTCTATGGGGCTACATACTGTGTGTTAGCGCCTGAACATAAGCTTGTTGCTCAGATTACAACCGAAGCACAGAAAAATGCAGTAGAAGAATACATTGAACGTGCTGCCCATAAGAGTGATTTGGAAAGAACAGATTTAGCGAAGGATAAGACAGGTGTGTTTACAGGAGCTTATGCGATTAATCCTGTAAACGGGGCAAAACTTCAGATCTGGATTGCAGATTATGTTCTAGTTAGCTACGGAACGGGAGCAATCATGGCGGTGCCTGGTCATGATGAACGAGATTGGGAATTCGCTAAGAAATTCGAGCTACCCATCGTTGAAGTTGTAGCTGGTGGGAATGTACAAGAAAGTGTTTATACAGGTAGTGGACCACATGTAAACTCCGAATTCCTGAATGGTCTTGATAATAAAGACGCCATTGCTAAGATGATTAATTGGTTAGAAGAGACGGGAAAAGGAAAAAGAAAGGTTACCTACCGCTTAAGAGATTGGCTATTTAGCAGACAGCGTTACTGGGGAGAACCTATTCCGATTCTGCACCTAGAAGATGGAACCATGAAAGCATTGTCTGAAGACCAATTGCCATTGTTACTTCCTGAGACTGATCAGATCCGTCCGTCAGGGACAGGTGAATCTCCATTAGCTAATATTGAAGAATGGGTGAATATAGTTGATCCTGAGACAGGGATGAAGGCAAGAAGAGAAACGAATACCATGCCACAGTGGGCAGGAAGCTGCTGGTACTATATTCGTTATATTGATCCACATAATGATCAAGAGCTTGTATCTAAGGAGAAGGCTCGTGCTTGGTTACCTGTTGACTTATATATCGGGGGAGCAGAGCATGCAGTTCTGCACTTGTTGTATGCACGCTTCTGGCATAAAGTATTGTATGATCTTGGTATTGTGGAAACAAAAGAACCTTTCCAAAAGCTTGTTAACCAGGGTATGATTCTTGGTGAAAACAACGAGAAGATGAGTAAATCCCGTGGAAATGTAGTGAATCCAGATGTTATTGTAGAGAAATTTGGTGCAGATACGCTTCGCATCTATGAGATGTTCATGGGTCCACTAGAAGCTTCTAAACCTTGGAATGCAAGTGGAGTTGAAGGTTCGCATCGTTTCCTTAGCCGTGTATGGCGACTTTTTGTACAGGAAAATGGGAAGCTCAATACCAAGATTAGCAATACTGAGGGTTCTGACTCCTTCATCCGTACTTTGCATAAGACGATTAAAGCCGTATCTGGCGATATGGAAGCATTACGATTTAATACGGCCATTAGTCATTTAATGGTAATGATGAATGAAGCGAATAAGGAGACCGTTCTACCGAAGACGGCGATGGAAGCTTTCGTGAAGATGCTTTCACCATTAGCTCCACACATTGCTGAAGAGCTTTGGTCTATGTTAGGTCATGAACAAACTCTTTCCTATGAACCATGGCCAACCTATGAAGAAGCTTTAACAATTGAAAATGAGGTTGAGCTTGCGATCCAGATTAACGGTAAAATTAAGGATCGTTTGGTAGTGGAAAAAGATTCAAGCGAAGAAGTCATTAAAGAAAAAACTTTAGCCCTAGAATCAGTGAAGGAAGCCATGGAAGGAAAGTCGATCCGTAAATTCATTGTGGTACCGAATCGGTTAATTAATATTGTAGTAGGATAATTCTTACCATGATTTAGAATAATACCATTCCCATCATACTGGGAATGCGTTGTTTAAAAATAAAAAAAGCTCTGTTTCACAGCCTGTAGTAGAGGACTGACAAAACAGAGCTTTCTTTTTTTATTCTTGACCACCAGAATAAAGAAATTTACCTTCTAGACGAAGATAAAGAACATTCAGTTCGCAAATCTTCCCTGATAATTCATTTAATTCTTCCATAATATCGAAAAGATCCTCCGGACGATACTGTAATTCTTCATATTTCTGCATATATATTTTGTCGAATTCCAATATTTTTGCCGGAATCTTTGCGGTTACATCCTGTGCTTCTTCATAAAATTGATGAAGATCCTCAGTAGTCCATTCTTCAACAGGGATTTTAATAATAGGTGAGTTTAACTCAATTCTAGGGTCATAGACAAATTCGAATTTCACGGCACTCCCTCCATAATGATTCATTATATCCTATAGAAGCAATCGGTTCTAGGGGAAATTATCCTAACTATTCAAAAAATCGTATAAAATAGTTTAATCATGACAATAATGGATCGTATAAGAATTTGGGCGGTAAAGGAAGGGACTTTAATGATGGAATGTCCTTTGTATAAAAAGCACAGTAAGTTTTTTAGTACGCAAATATTGTGTGAAGCAACGGATGAGGATCTTAGGCAGGAGCATGAATTAGTAGAACATCACTGCCTATCAGAGTATTCAAAATGTGTTCGTTACAAAACATATCAGGAATTAAAAATTGAATATCTAGTCCGAAAAAAGTTGGAAACACAGTACGGAGCTTAAAAGGGTGAAACTATTCCAATGGATGTCTACAAAAAAAACAATAACAGTATAAGTTAAATGGGTATGACAAAACCTATGTAAGCACTCCTAGTCTAGGATGCATCCATACGGGGTGTCTTTGTTAATGAACACAGGAAAAACCTCTGTATTGGGAAAAATCACAACAAAAGTTTAGATGAAATGGAGCTGAAGTTATGGAGAACAGGCAACACACAACAAATGCAGAGTTGACAGAACTTGGAACCCATGCTAACGCGGCGACAAACATCTTTAAGGGGCGAAAAACAGCCCCGACTTTAGTTGAAGCACCAAAGGTACCGAACCCAGGTCCTTATGATACACGAACTGGATATTATGAATAAAGACTGAAAAAGCTGGCGACCATGAAAAGATGGTCGTCTTTTTTAAAAGCATTTTTAAAAAGTTGTCACACACATGCATTTTTGGTACCTTGTTAAACAGTGATAAAAACGTCATAATGGTAAAATGATGAATTTTTGAATAGAAATGAGGATTCAACGAATGCGTTTTAATGATACGTTTATCAAAGGTTGCCTAAAACAACAAATTGACCACGTTCCCGTGTGGTATATGCGCCAAGCTGGGCGATATCAACCTGACTACCGTGAAATTCGCAAGAAGTATACCTTGCTTGAAATCTGTCATATCCCAGAGCTTTGTGCTGAAGTAACCATTTCACCAGTTCAACAATTAGGTGTGGATGCTGCCATTTTATTTTCAGATATTATGGTTCCACTTGGCCCAATGGGAGTGAAATTTGATATTATTGAAAAAAGAGGGCCAGTGTTAGAATCACCTTATCGTACGGCTGCTGATATCGAATCACTACGTGATCTTTCTCCAGAGGAAGACCTTCCTCATGTGATGGAAACCATTAAAATTTTAGCAAGGGAACTTAAAGTACCATTGATCGGATTCTCAGGTGCTCCTTTTACCTTGGCAAGTTATATGGTGGAAGGCGGACCTTCTCGGAATTACATAAGAACAAAACAGTTAATGTATAGTCACCCTGATGTTTGGAATCGCTTAATGGATAAGCTAGGTACTATGGTCATAACCTATCTTAAAGCCCAGGTTCAAGCAGGAGCACAGGCACTGCAAATCTTTGATAGCTGGGTAGGAGCCCTATCTCCGGATGATTATCGTGTCTATGTATACCCAACAATGAAGAGAATTTTTGATGAACTAAAAAGCGTTCCAGCACCCAAAATTTATTTTGGGGTTGGTTCAGGAGAACTTCTTCCACTATGGAGTGATCTAAACACAGATGTGATTGGACTTGACTGGCGTGTTAGTATTACTGAAGGAAGAAGACGCATTGGTGAACGCTATGCTGTTCAAGGTAATCTTGATCCAACATTGCTTCTTGCACCATGGCCAGTTCTTGAGGCGAAAGCCAAAGAAATCATTGATCAGGGTATCTCTCAACCTGGATTTGTCTTCAACCTTGGGCACGGTATTTTCCCAGAAGTTCCAGGTGAGATGTTAAGACGATTAACGGATTACATTCATGAATACAGTAAGACAGCTCTAGAACAAAGATTATAGGAAGGAGGGTGGATATGGCACAGGAAAAAATAGCTTTACTTGTCATGGCTTATGGGACTCCATCGAATTTAGGTGAGGTGGAAGCTTATTACACCCATATCCGTAGAGGAAATCCACCGACTCCGGAGAAGCTTCAAGAGCTAATTGAACGGTATGAAGCAATTGGGGGCGTTTCCCCATTAAACCAAATTACACAATCACAGGTAGCAAATCTAGAAAAACAGCTAAATGAAAAATCAAAAGATTATCATTTCACAGCTTATATGGGGATGAAGCATGCCCATCCCTTCATCGAAGAGGCTATAGAACAATTAGCTAAGGATGGATTCACTCGTGCGGTTGGTATTGTACTTGCACCTCATTATTCTTCTATGAGTGTGGGAGTATATATAAAGACAGCTGAGGAAGCTGCAGAAAAGTATGGGGTTGAAATTTCACCTATAAAAGATTATCATTTAGAAACGAATTTTATCCAAGCGCTTGTGGACCGAGTAGACGACACAAGATTGAAGTTCCCTGAAGAAAAAAGACGAGAGGTGTTTGTTTTATTTACAGCACATAGTTTGCCTGCGAGGATTTTGGAGATGAAAGATCCATATCCGGAGCAGCTACGGGAAACTGCAATAGCTATTGCTGATCAATTGGGGATTAGAAATTGGGACACTGGCTGGCAAAGTGCTGGTCAAACAGCAGTGCCATGGCTAGGACCAGATATTCTCGAACATATGAAATCCTTAAGAGAACAAGGGGTTACAGATCTTATTGTTTGCCCAATAGGTTTTGTCAGTGACCACCTTGAGGTTCTTTATGATATTGATATTGAATGCCAGAAATTAGCTGGTGAACTCGGTATCCATTTGGAACGTACACCTTCTCTGAATGCGGACCCTGTTTACATAGATGCACTAGCTTCTACAGTACTTCATAAACTTAAAGCTTCCAAAGAATGAATAGGACAGGATAGGTTCTTATGACAGCAAAAGTGAAGAAAGTTATCATTGCAGGGGGCGGGATCACCGGCCTCTCTGCGGCTTTTTATCTACAAAAACAAATAGCTGAACATCAATTGGACTGCGAAATTATTTTAGTGGAGCAGAGTAATCGATTAGGTGGAAAAATCCAGACGGATCATGTAGAAGGCTTCGTCATCGAGAAAGGACCTGACTCTTTCCTTGCTCGTAAACCGGCTATTACTCAGTTAACTATGGATTTAGGGCTTGAGGGTGAACTTGTAGGTACAAACCCCAATGCGAGGAAGAATTATATTCTTCATAACAACCGCCTTCATCTGATGCCACCAGGGCTTATCCTTGGGATTCCTACACAAGTAACTCCCTTTGTGAAAACGGGCTTAATCTCTCCCTTAGGGAAGTTAAGAGCGGGAATGGATTTATTTATTCCATCACGAAGGGAAGCAGGAGATGAATCTCTAGGGGATTTTTTACAGCGAAGACTTGGTAAAGAAGTAGCTGAAAATATTGCTGAGCCTCTATTGTCTGGTATCTACGCAGGGGATACGCAGGTTCTAAGCTTAGATGCTACCTTTCCTCAATTTAAAGCAATAGAACAAAAATATGGCAGTATTATCAAAGGTATGCTACAAAGTCGTAGAGGTGGAGCAAGTGCGAATAGCCATACACCAACTCCTCCTTTAAATATACCAGAAGTAGCCAAAAAGAGTATGTTTTTGACGTTCCGCCAAGGATTACACTTCATGGTTGAGAAGCTAGTCGAGAAATTGGATCAAGTCGATATTCGATTAGAACATTGCATAACAGAGGTTACACCTAACGATAGTGGCTATAAAGTTACTTTGTCAGATGGGACATGTGAGATAGTAGATGCGGTCCTGCTGGCTACACCTGCTTTTGCTACGAAGAAAATATTAGCAGATGTCCCAGAGGCAGAGCTTCTATCAGAGGTCACCTATGTATCGGTTGCGAATCTTGCTTTAGCTTATGATCGTGCTGATATTGATTACCCTCTTGATGCGTCAGGTTTTGTAGTACCTAGAACTCAGAAGCGTAATATTACGGCCTGCACTTGGACATCTTCGAAGTGGCCTCAAACGACTCCTGACAATCGGGTGTTGATTCGATGTTACGTCGGGCATTCTAAGGATCAAAGTCTAGTTGGATTGCCAGATGAGGTCTTATTACAAAAAGTTCGAGATGATCTTCGCAATATCATGGGGATGAAGGCGAATCCTTTATTTTACCGTGTTTCTCGCTGGAAAGATTCGATGCCTCAATACCGAGTTGGGCATTTACAGAGGCTACAAGAAGTTCGTCAGGCATTAAAAACGCAACGACCAGGTGTTTATATTGCTGGAGCAGGCTATCAAGGGGTAGGAATACCGGACTGTGTACAGCAAGGGAAAGATGCAGCAGGCCAACTCGTT
>DATFAS010000263.1:0-2845 GCA_035254305.1 Bacillota bacterium | reverse complement strand
ATCTACTTTAACATCCATAAAGGTTTCTTTACGATTTGCAATCATCGAATGATATCCGTTATTTTGAATTAGCATGAGTATCTTAATCATTTCGCCCCTAGAAATTTCTTCTGTTGGATTAATCTTTCCCTCTTTGACATCGAAGACATTGTAGGGGAGAAGTAATTTAAGCTCCTTCTCATATGGATTTCCAGCAATATCTTGGATCGAGCTATCCGTCCTATAGGGCTTTCCTGTCTCTCGGTTCAGCCACTCGCCAGATTTGGCATCAAGAAATAATGGCTCTCCCACTTGCTTAAAGAGAGGTTGGTAAACAAGTAAAGCCTGTGTGGAAGGATTTTTTCCTTCGGAATATAGAGCAGGTTTTTCCTGTGGTAGAACATAAGCTAGACGCATTTGTGTCATACTCATAAATAGATCTTGAGCTTTCTCAAGACTAATAACAACGGGTGCTTGATCTGGGAGATACAGATTATCTTGATTGAACCAATAATTTAAAATTTCACCGGTCTTGGAGTCCACATTTACACCAATTCCACTGTTTTCTAAAGTGACACCATTTTTCTCAACTTGAAATTGGTAGCTATAGATTTTTGGGTTTTCACCATCGTAGGGGTTGATGGGAATATGTAACTGGAAAATAGAATCAACGAGATCGGGATTTAATTTCTCAATAAGATTAACTGCTATTTTCTCACCTTCAGTTCGGGTGATTTTTGGTTCGTATTTTTCCTCAGACTCCTTAACATTTTCCCCTTTCATATACATTATTTGGTTTCCGCTATGATAGCTCAAAACTCTACCTGTCTTGGCATCAATAGCTGCAGAAGACCAGTTATGTGGTATTTCACTCCCTTTTTCTTCCCAGTTAAAATCCCAAATCGAAGCTGGATTATCACCGTTCTGTTCGCGGTAATTGGCTCTTAACGTATCTGTGTTTTGGGGTAAGGAGAAATATTTCCCCAATACTTTCAATGCTTGCTCCTGATTAAGGTTGCTTCCATTCTCGAGATTACCCATACGTTGTTCTGAAAGGCGTACTTTCTTGAATTGTTTCTCATTCAACTCATCTCCCCAAGGTGTTAGAATAGCGCCATCTGTAGCACGAATAAAAGAGGAAGGATTGACTCCAAAGTCACCGAACCATGTTGGAGTATAGCCGATAAAATATTGTGTTCCATCTGTAGGCTTGGCTCCGTAAGCACGTAACATGTGCAGAGAAAGATCAATATGATCAGAATAGATTTGCTTGGCTTGGTCTTGCGTAATTTGCTTGACAGTATCTGGGAATTGTATGTTGTCATTCCAGCGATAGCCTAAATTGATAACATCCCCATTCCCACTGACGGTTACGCGAATTTCGTTATTATCGAATGGAATTCCATTCACGATCCGTTTATAAACTAGTGGATATTGAACCATCCCTGTTAGAGGTGGTTTATTCGATTGGGACCACTCATCTAATTTAATTTGGTCTACCTTGTCTGGATAGTGATTTTTAATATAATTTAAGGCGATCTCTTTTGCTTGATTGGTATCAATTTTAGGAGGATAGCTGATTGAATCCGGAGAGGGATTCTTGTACACCTCCGTGCTAACGATCTTTCCATTATTAGCATCCACCGCTACCTGGATATTGCCAAAATCCTGACCTTGTTGATTCCAATAGAAAATCCAAACAGGTGAATTACTTCCCCACCACTTTGATTGAAATTCAACATTTTGTAGTACGTACTCTTTGGGAATTTCAACCGCCTTTTTAGCTAATTCTAAGGAGTCCTCCTTAGAAATTTTTGTGTTCTCCAAATTTTTTTGATCCTCAGCACTCACGACAGCTTTCGCCGTTTTAACGATATCTTCTGCATAGGCAGGTGCAGCAGTAGTAAACATCAGTGTTCCTGCCAGAAACATATAGATTCTTTTCCTTTGAATGATCCCCATGACTGTTTCCTTCCTTTCCCTTCATTTTTTCATAATACTTAGACGGATTATTTTTGTAAAAGGTTCCAGCCATTTCAGCGTTCGTATACTAAATTTAACCAGCCTTCACTATCTGTAAGAAAAAGGGAGGAGTCGGAAATAATAAAAGAACTCCAAGCCTATAGATAGGAGGTAACATGAATAGCTTGAATCAATATCGATATGATGGACTTGTTTGGCTACAATGTTCAGTATTATTTATTAAATCTATTGCTTTTATATTTTGGGTAAAGGAACTTATTGCAAGAAGTGAGCCGATGAATTTTGTTCAAATGGTCTATGCTTTTCCTTTGCACTTACCCTTATATCTTGCTGTTTTGTCCTTTATTTTTTTGGCAAAACGCAAACTGGTTGCAGGACTTATCCTTAATTTCCTCCTTAGCCTTCTTCTTTTTATCGATTTAATTTATTTTCGGGCATTTGGTTTGCCAACCTCTTGGTTTTCTATATCAGGTTTAGGGAATCTTGGAGAAGTGGGTAATACCATTGTGGGTCTTATTCATCCAGGGGATCTGCTTTTAATTGTTGACCTTATCCTTTGGGGTGTAATCTATGTAAGGCAACGGAAAAGGGAAGGGTGGATCACTCCTGTAAAATGGTCGAGATTTGGGATCTATTTTACCTTTTCGTTGTTACTAGGCTATATGGAATACGCCCAGAGTGGACTTATGGAGAAGATTTTGTCCTTTCGCTACAAACCACTCTATGCCATTGAAAAAATCGGGCCTCTTGGCTATCATTTTGCTGATTCAGTTAATTTTGTGAAGGATTATTCTCATGCAACACTGGCTCCTCAGCAAAAGGTTCAGGTGAAAAATTGGTTTGACCAAAATCATTACTTCAATATACCCTCAACAAGTGCAAC
>DATFAS010000262.1:0-10668 GCA_035254305.1 Bacillota bacterium | reverse complement strand
CTTTCCACTGGGTATGCGCTTAGCCAGAGATATCCGCATTCGAAAATTGCTATCGTTGAAAAAGAGCAAAATCTTGCCCATCATCAAACTGGACATAATAGCGGAGTCATTCATTCAGGCATTTATTATAAGCCGGGAAGTTTTAAAGCTCAGTTTGCTCGTGAAGGAAATGCGGCTATGGTTTCATTTTGTAAAGAACATGGAATTCATTATGAAATGTGCGGAAAGGTCATTGTTGCCACTGAGCCTGAGGAACTTCCACTTATGGAAAATCTGTATCAGCGCGGTGTACAGAATGGTTTAAATGTATCAATAATTACGGTCGAAGAATTGAAGGAAATTGAACCACATGTAAGAGGACTTGGTGCGATTCGTGTTCCAAGCTGTGGTATAGCTGATTATAAAGGTGTTTCTCAAACGTTTGCCCGTCTTATTCAAGAAAGGGGTGGGGAAATACACCTTTCTACCAAGGTTGAGAAAATCAATGAAGGAAAAGATATCATTACGATTGAAACAAACAAAGGTACGCTACAGACACGTTTTGTTGTAAACTGTTCTGGATTACATAGTGATCGCGTGGCTAAAATGAGTGGTTTAAATACGGAGGCAAAAATTGTACCATTCCGGGGAGAATACTATGAACTTATTCCTGAGAGAAGGCACCTTGTTAAACATCTGATCTATCCAGTGCCAAATCCTGATTTTCCATTTCTGGGGGTTCACTTTACCCGTATGATTAACGGAGATGTTCATGCAGGACCGAATGCAGTACTTAGTTTGAAAAGAGAAGGCTATAAGAAATCAGACTTTAATTTTAATGATTTTATTGAAGTGATGACTTACCCGGGCTTTTGGAAAATGGCTATGCCGAATATGAAGGAAGGTATAAATGAAATGATCCGTTCTTTCAGCAAACAAGCATTTTTGCGAAGCCTCCAAAGACTAATTCCGGAATTAACCGAGAAAGATATCATACCAACTCACGCAGGTGTACGAGCACAAGCGCTTAAAAATGACGGAAGCATGGTTGACGACTTCCTAATCGTTTCCAATGAACGTTCGATTCATATATTAAATGCTCCTTCACCTGCGGCAACTGCTTCTATTTCAATCGGTCAAGCCATAAGTGGCCAAATTCCAGAATTAGGACGTGCAATGAAAATTTCTAATTAAATATATCGAAAAAGGGAGTAGGAACATGACACAAAAGGAGAAAGTTTCTCAAAAAATATCTCGGCAACTACTGGAGATGATTGAGTTTGGTCAATTTCCTCCCGGATCTAAGCTGCCAACTGAAATGGAGTTAACCAATCTGTTTGGTGTTAGTAGAATGCCGATTCGTGAGGCTTTAAGTGTTCTTAGGGCCATGGGAATTATTTCATCACAACAAGGAGGAAGGAGCTATGTAGAGGAAGTGATCCCTTCTTCCCTGAAAGATCACTTTCATATCCAACATGCTGATAAAGAAAATATACGTGATTTGTTTGAAATGCGTAAAATTTTGGAACCGGAAGCAGCTTATCTAGCTGCATGCAGAAGAACCACGGATGAGTTAGATCGAATTCGTGAAGTGCTAAAACGGATGGAACATGATTCTGTCACAGACGGTAAGACAGGGAGAGAAGCTGATTTTGAATTTCATCGAGCTGTTATCGAGGCTACACATAATTCAGTCATGATACATATGCTAGAAAACCTGTCTTCCTTATATCATAAGGTACTCGATATTACCCTCAAGCAAAATATAGGATTAAAGATAAAAAAGGAGATTGTTTTTAGGGAACACCAAAATATTTTTCTGGCGATCGAGGCAGAAGAGCCAGAACTTGCAAAGGTGCAGTCTATTATCCACCTAAAAAACGTCGAAAAGAAGTTTGATTTGTTTTTAAATGTATAGCTATTTATTCAAAAATAAAATTGGCACTGTAATAAAATAAGAGACCAAGATTCTTAAATGAAGAATTTTGGTCTCTTGCTATTAGGTAAAATACCTAATATGTTTTTTTGAAAAGAGAAAACTCTCCGCCAAGATACCCACCCTTTGTCATGTTTTGTGGAATCTTATGTGTTTTTTCCAGTACCAATTGGTAATCATAGTCAACTGCTTTTTTACATCTATATAACGCATATACTGCAAGGAGAACCTGTAATACATTTAAGAGATTAAACAGTACGGGTGAGTTAGTAACAAAAGGAAAAATTAGGGAAAATACCATTTGAGCAAGAAAAATTCTGGCGTCAATTACAAAAATAGAAAAGACCACTGTCAAGATGCCAACGAATATAATAACTGGATGTGCCATCATTTTTTATCCCTCCTTTTTATACATCAATTATACGGCGATCAAGCCGACCGATACTTGATACGAATCAAGGATTTTAAAATGAATTGCACTATCTTCTAAGTGTGGATTTAGAAACATTGCTATTAGATTGGAAATTCTCGTAATACGAATCCCGCAATATGGTTTTTCCCCCACTCTTAGAATTATGCTATACTATTCGTAAAATCAACGATCTTTAATACAAGGAGTACATATGTCTTCTAGGGTAAATAATATTATCCCATTTCAAATAAATGCAGGTTTCTTTAATAATATAGCAGCGAAGTCCTTAGAGAGATACAATTACACTAAGGCGCTGCGCTTTTTTAAGCGAGCAGTTGATATAGAGCCTAATAATCCACATCATTTTTTTAATATGGCAGGGGTTTTGGCACGTGTGGGTAAATTTGAAGAATCGAACGAGTTTCTCCATCGTGTTCTTGAGGAGCTTGAGATTCAGCCACCAGAATGTCACTATTATCTTGCTTGCAATTATACCAGTTTAGATCAGCTAGAGGCAGCTGAGAAGCATGCCTTAGCCTATATTGAACAATCTCCAATGGGAACTTATGCGAAGGAAGTAACAGAACTATTAGATTATCTTGGGACGGGGTTGAACTACCCTCCTGATATGAGAGAGATGCCAGAGGATGGGGAAGAACAAGATGAGAAGACACTCCTACATGATCAAGCGAGAGAGTTGCTTGAGAAGGGGAGCTTTCAGCAAGCAGAAAAAATGTTGGTAGACTTGATTCGGGATTATCCTGACTTCTTGGCTGCTATTAATAATCTGTCACTCTGCTATTATTACAAAGGTGAGTTTGAAAAATCACATGAAACAGTGATGTCAGTACTTTCAATCGATCCTTCCAATATTCATGCCCTATGTAATCTAGCTGTTCTCTATTATCAATTTCAAGATGAAGAGAGTTTAACAGAGCTCTTGAGTGGACTCAAAAAGGTTGTTCCACTACAATATGACCAAGCCTATAAGCTTGGAATTACACTTGGTGTGATGGGAGAACATGAGGCGGCTTATCGGATTTTCAAACAGATGGCCGTCTATGCGTGGCAATTCGACTTCCAGCTTTTTCACTATTGTGCGGTGGCAGCATATAATTTGGGGATGTATAAGGAAGCAGGGAAGTATTGGAGAATGGTGCAACGAGAAGACCCAAGATCACCGGTGGCACGATTTTATCTTGACCAACTGCGTAGTGAACAGGAAAAGCCTAAAGAAGTTCCATACTACTACCAATTGCCAGTAGAGCAACAACGTTTAAAGAACCACCAAAAGGGCGGTATGGGCCTTGTTCAGGAAATAGAGAAGGATCCTTTCATTCGATCCTCCTTTCTTTGGGCACTTCGCTATGGTGATCGGGAAACTAAGCTTCAAGTGTTGCAGGCGTTTGAATGGTTAGGGGATCATGAAGTGGTAGAGGCTCTCCTTGAATTTGTCGAAAGACCAGATCAGGATGAAGAATTAAAGAAAATTGCAACCTTTGTCCTGAAAACATTAGGACATTCTGTATCGAATCAGCGATCAGCCAAACCAAGATCCAAGAGCTGGATGAAGGTGCTGCAGCTGATCGAGACATTCATTACCAGTCATCAGCAAGAAAAGGCAAGACGGATTTGGACTCATTTCATTGAAACCCAAGAGAGTATTCCTGTGATACGTAAGCCTGAGGCATGGGTAGCATCCATTGAATGGATTCTCAATCCTGATCAGGAGTTACAGCCAATCGCAGATAAATATGGAGTGTCATTAAAAACAATCATGAAGCATGCAGAGACGCTTCGTGGTTTAATCTAGTAGAATGAGGAGGAGGACTCTTAAATGTCTGAACAAAAAATTTATGATGTGATTATTGTAGGTGCCGGTCCTGCAGGTATGACAGCTGCTGTATATACAGCGCGTGCTAATATGAGTACGCTTATGATCGAGAGAGGAATTCCGGGTGGACAGATGGCCAATACAGAGGATATTGAGAATTATCCTGGCTATGAAAGTATTCTTGGGCCAGATCTTTCCAACAAAATGTTCGAACACGCTAAGAAATTCGGAGCAGAATATGCTTACGGTGATATTGCAGAAGTTGTTAATGAATATCCGTACAAAAAAATAAAAGCTGGGAATAAAGAATTTCTTGCTAAGGCCGTTATCGTGGCTACGGGTGCTGAGCACAAGGAATTAGGAGTACCAGGGGAAAAGGACTTCGCTGGCCGTGGTGTATCCTATTGTGCAGTTTGTGACGGTGCGTTTTTCCGTGAGAAGGAATTAGTCGTCGTTGGTGGAGGAGATTCTGCTGTAGAGGAAGCTATTTTTCTTACCCGTTTTGCAGCTAAAGTGACGATTATTCATCGTCGTGGAGAATTCCGCGCTCAGAAGATTATTCAAAAACGTGCATTCGAGAACCCAAAAATTGAAGTTATCTGGAATACCGTTTTAAAAGAAATTAAAGGTGAGGGTAAGGTGACAGGTGTTGCCCTAGAAAATGTGAACACAGGGGAACAAACTGATTTCCCTTGTGATGGAGCCTTTATTTATGTTGGTATGGATCCACTATCGAAAGCAGTTCAGGGCTTAGGGATTACCAATGAGGGCGGGTACATAGTAACAGACGAACAGATGAAGACTTCTATTCCGGGGATTTTCGCTGCTGGGGACGTTCGTGAGAAGGTTCTACGCCAGGTTGTTACCGCTACAGGAGATGGTGGAATGGCTGCCCAAAGTGCCCAACATTATGTCGAAAATCTAGATGATCAGCTTAAAGAGGAAGCTAGCCTTTAATCTAAATTTAACCATTCTGTAACATTGCTGAAATATTATCAGGATAAACTAAGAATATCAAATTGACCCCCTTATATATTATATTGGATTGGGCGTGGTTCTCGTTAATCACGTCTATTTTTTTATTTTCAGCCAAGGTAAACCCTGGCTGGCGCCAAGTCTTTAGACGCCGGTGGCAGCTTAGTTGCACCTGTGCGGAGACGAAATTCAAATAATTTATGAATTCCTACCCGCTAAAAAATTGTTGAACACGTCTATTGGTGGTATTCTATGGAATAGAGGTGAGGAATCATGACGGAAACACAGATTAACTTATTGATCATAACAGGAATGTCCGGTGCAGGGAAAACCGTCGCGGTCCAAAGCTTAGAAGACCTAGGGTTCTTCTGTGTTGATAATTTACCGCCCTTATTGATTCCCAAGTTCGCCGAGCTTATTGAACAATCTGGTGGTCGTATTAAAAAGGTAGCCCTTGTCATAGACTTGAGGGGAAGAGAGTTCTTTGATACCTTATCAGATGCGCTAGCTCGTCTAGAAGAAATGGATCACATTCATTACCAAATTTTATTCCTTGATGCCAGTGACCAAGTACTGGTACAACGATATAAGGAAACAAGAAGGAGACATCCATTGGCACCTGAGGGACTTCCATTAGAAGGAATCCTTGCTGAACGCAGGATGCTCGAAGAAATTAAAGGCAGAGCCAATTTAATTCTGGATTCTAGCCAACTAAAGCCTATTGCACTTAAGGAAAAGATTTCGAATTACTTTTCGAATATGCAGTCGCAAATGACCGTAAACATCACTTCATTTGGGTTTAAGTATGGAATCCCGATTGATGCAGACTTAGTGTTTGATGTTCGTTTTTTACCAAATCCTCATTACATTGATTCACTCCGGCCAAAGACAGGAATGGATTCTGATGTCGCGGATTATGTCTTCAAGTGGGATGAAACGAAGGAATTCGTCGACAAGCTTGTTGATTTTATCGGCTATAGCTTGCCTCATTATCAACGGGAAGGAAAAAGCCAACTGGTTGTAGGGATAGGATGCACAGGAGGAAAACATCGTTCGGTAGCCATTGCAGAATACTTAGGAGAAAAGTTTGGTACGGATTATTCAGCACGGGTGAGCCATAGGGATATGGAACGAGACCGCAAGTGAGGTGGATGAATGGAATACGAGCACGAAGAGGCTGTTAGGAATAAAAAGGTTGTTGTTGTTGGTGGTGGAACAGGTTTATCTGTTTTGCTTCGTGGGCTAAAGGAGAAGCCTTTAGATCTGACGGCTATTGTCACTGTTGCTGACGATGGCGGGAGTTCGGGTAGGTTAAGAGAAGAAATGTCAATGCCTCCTCCGGGTGATATACGTAACGTTATCGTTGCCCTCGCAGATACCGAGCCACTCCTTGCCAGCTTACTTCAATATCGATTTCAACAAGGTGCTGGGCTTGCAGGACATAGCCTAGGGAACCTATTCATAGCAGCTATGAAGGAAATTACAGGTGACTTCGTCACGGCGGTAAGGGAAATCAGTCGTGTCCTTGCCGTACGAGGCAAGGTACTTCCAGCCGCTAATCAGGCTATTGTCCTGAAGGCTGAGATGGAAGACGGTAGTATTGTCACGGGTGAATCGACTATTCCGAAGATAGGCAAGAAAATCCGCCGAGTGTTTCTTGAACCTAAGGATGTAGAGCCATTGGCTGAAGCATTAGTAGCCGTTAATGAGGCTGATTTGATCTTGCTCGGACCCGGAAGCCTCTATACCAGTATACTTCCTAATTTACTTGTTCCTGGCATTTCGAAAGCGATTAAAGAATCCAAAGCGAAGAAGGCTTACATATGCAACGTAATGACCCAACCAGGGGAGACGGATTATTATTCAGTGACAGATCACGTGAAAGCTTTATATAACCATGTAGGTGCGGATTTGTTCCATACTGTACTCGTGAATAGTGCCCCTATTCCGGATGACGTGTTAGAGAAATATATGGAAAAGGGAGCCTTACCTGTCCGTTACGATCGCGAACAGCTCTTGAAGCTTGGTTTTGAAATTGTAGAAGGTAATTTTGTAAAGTATGAGACGTACTTACGCCATGATACCATTAAGATCGGGGATGCCATTCTCAGGATCATGGACGAATCGTGAGGTGGTAGGATTTGTCGTTCGCATCTTTAACTAAAAAAGAGTTAACCCAATTAGAGGCTTCATCCTGCTGTGACCGGGCGGAGCTTGCTGCCTTAATGCGCATGAATGGAAGCCTTCAGTTTGGAAATGGACGCTTTGTACTTGATATTGTGACAGAGAATGCTGCTATTGCTCGGAGAATTTATACTTTACTAAAAAGACATTTTGGAGCACCAGCTGAGCTACTCGTTCGTAAAAAAATGAGGTTAAAAAAGAATAATATCTATATTGTTCGTCTTCCACATAATGTGAAAGTGATTTTGGAGGAATTAGATATCTACCGGGATGGGGTTTTCTCGCAGGGGATCCCCCCGCAAACCGTGAAGAAATCATGCTGTAAACGAGCCTATCTACGGGGAGCCTTTCTAGCTGGAGGCTCGGTTAATCATCCCGAATCGGGTAGCTACCATTTGGAAATATTCACATTATATCAACAGCATTGTGAGGATTTAGTTAAGCTCGTTAATATCTTTGAGCTCAATGCTAGGTGTATTGAAAGAAAAAAAGGTCATGTGATGTATCTTAAGGAAAGTGAAAAAATTACGGAATTTCTTAGTCTAACCGGTGCTCACCAGGCGTTGCTTTATTTCGAGGATGTGCGAATTGTTAAGGATATGAGAAATTCGGTGAACCGTTTAGTGAATTGTGAAACCGCTAATTTAAACAAAACAGTAAGTGCAGCCATGAAAACCATTGAGAATATCAAGAAAATTGAACGGGAGATGGGGCTTGAACAGCTACCGGAACGCCTGCGTGAGGTTGCCGAACTACGGGTTAAGCATGCGGACCTTAGCCTAACTGAGTTAGGTGAAATGGTACCTAGTGGAAAGGTAAGCAAGTCAGGAATTAATCATCGTTTGAGGAAAATTAATGAGATTGCCGAAAAACTTCAAGGAAAAGAAAGAAATTCATCATAATCTCATGATATAATAGCAAATGATATGAGTACGAACAGATTGGAGGTCATTACATTGGTTCGTGCAGAAGCAATTGTAAAATTAAAAACTGGATTACAGGCTCGCCCTGCAGCATTCTTCGTACAGGAAGCGAATCGTTATTCTGCTGAGATATTTGTTGAAAAGGGAAATAAAAGGGTGAATGCTAAGAGCATTATGGGGATCATGAGTTTGGCTGTAAGCAATGGAACGGATATCGTGATCTCTGCCGATGGCCCTGATGCACAGGAAGCAGTTGTAAACTTAAAAACATTTGTAGAAAAAGAAGAAGCATAAAATAAAAATAGTCTTGGCAATCCCTTTGGATACGGATGCAAGACTATTTTTTTGTTTACAAAGAGGCTTGATGCCTGTTATTTTTTCTGATCAATTCTTTGGATTACTTCATCAATAAGTCCATATTCCTTAGCTTCGATGGCACTCATGAAATTGTCACGATCTGTATCGCGTTCTACTTTTTCTTTTGGTTGGCCGCTTCGTTCAGCCATGATCGTATTGAGATGGTCTCTCATACGCAGAATCCGCTTGGCACTAATCTCAATATCGGAAGCTTGCCCTTGTGCTCCTCCAAGAGGTTGGTGAATCATCACTTCACTGTTAGGAAGGGCAAATCGTTTCCCCTTGGCTCCTGCAGTGAGTAAGAATGCCCCCATACTAGCTGCCATTCCAATACAAATCGTGGAAACATCAGGTTTGATGAATTGCATCGTATCATAGATCGCCATACCGGCTGTGATGGAACCTCCAGGGCTGTTTATGTATAAGTTAATGTCCTTCTCAGGATCTTCAGCTGCTAAGAATAGTAACTGAGCCACAACGCTGTTGGCTACCTGATCATTAATGGCTGTGCCAAGGAAAATGATCCGATCCTTCAATAAGCGGGAATAAATATCATAAGCTCTTTCACCGCGATTGGTTTGTTCAATAACTGTAGGGACGAGCATCTAACTTCCTCCTCTCGGGAAATAGGAATAGGTATTCTATTAGCTATAGTACAACAAACCATTCCTTTGGTCAATAAAGGTCAAAAAAATGAATCTTCAGATATGTCTATTTGAGTTGTGTACATAACTATATTAGTCATGAACCCTTGGTTTTTATACCTTTAAGTTTGTTTTTAGGATAAAAAAATCCACCGAGAAAGGATCGGTGGGATAGATAGGAGTGGAGAGAAACCTGAACGATGGTATCAGGATAGTTAAAGTATATCGGAAAAAGAAAGCGGTTACAATAGATTTCCTTTAAAAGAATCCGTCAAAATAGTTTGTTTTTAGACAGGTTTCATTGTTTAAAAACAAAAAAATGACTTGCAATCGATATTGCAAGTCCAAGTAAAAATATCAAGGGGGTCACAAAAAAGTGCATGACCTAGTTTATATATTAATGCGGTTATGCAATAAAATCAAGCAAAAGACTCGGGATTTTATAAAAAATTTCCAATAGACAAGAAAAGGTATCTTAACTATAACAAAAAATAGCTGTCCTCTAAAGTATTCATACCCTAGAAACAGCTATTTATTCAACATATGTATGGCGCGCTCGAAGGGATTCGAACCCCCGGCAGACGCGGTACCGGAAACCGCCGCTCTATCCAGCTGAGCTACGAGCGCATGGTGAAAATAAGTGTTCTTATTTGCTTTTCTATAATAGTATAATTAAAGATGAGAGTCAACCTCAAAAAATACCATGTCCGAATAAAGGATTTTGGACTACACTTATGGAAGTATATATTCGTAGTAGAATTAGGGATTTATGTCCTTTGGAATGATTATAAATTATTGAAGCAGGAGGGAGATAACATGCAAATAGGCTATGGACTGCACCAAGAACAATCATTGAAGCTGGTGATGACACCGGAGCTTAGACAGGCCATTACAATTTTGCAATTATCAGCCCTTGATCTCGTGGAATACTTGAATCAACAATTAAGCGAAAACCCAGTGATTGAGCCGATTGATATAGAACCCCATCCAGAGCCAGAAGCTAAGCCGGACCGCGGTCCTGCAGAGGTGGATTGGAAGGAGTACTTACGCGATCACCAGGAATCTCCGAATCTTAATGCTAGAACAAATGTAAGCGAATCCAATCCGTTAGACTGGGTGATTAAGAACGAGACATCGCTAGAGAAGCATCTTGCTGAGCAGCTTTCCTATCTTAAGGGGTTAAACCCCTCTATTAAACGTATAGCGAAATATATAATTGGCAATTTGAATGAAAAGGGTTATTTGGATTTAGCTATTGAACAAATAGCAGAAACCCAGCAAGCCGATTTAGAGGATGTCCAGCAGGCTCTATTTGTTGTTCAAGGATTGGAACCACGTGGTGTGGGTGCAAGAAATCTTCGGGAATGTCTTACTATTCAATTGGAATACCAAGGACTTAAGGATAGCCTAAGCTTCCAAATTGT
>DATFAS010000261.1:0-12432 GCA_035254305.1 Bacillota bacterium | reverse complement strand
GAATTCTCGCTGCTTCAATCGGAGGATTATTTGGTAAATACTATCTTGTGGTGAAGAATCTAGCATAAACCCCTATGATAATCTCATAGGGATTTTTTTTTTTTATAACGGGATACTTCCTTTGTGAAAAAAATGTGTTAGGAAACCTTACACATCAATACTCAATATTGAAAATTGTTTATACAATGTTCATAAATGAAACGTGGTGGTGAGGATAGATGAATAGGATCGAGAAGATGAAGAAGGAGAAAAATGGTTTATCCATTCTCTCCGATCTGGATCATTATGCTAAGGGAATGATTTCCGAACTATCGGATGATGATTTGTCTAGAATGAGATGGTATGGTTTGTTTTACCGAAAGCGTGAGGGTGGATTTATGGTCCGTGTGAGAGTTCCATCCGGAAAATTAACTAGCATTCAGATGGAGCAATTAGCTGATATAGCAGATCATTATGGAGATCAAACGGTAGCTATTACTACACGTATGGGAGTTCAAATTCGGCGAGTCGCACTAGGTAATATACCTAGTTTATTACAGGCTTTAAAGGATGCTGGATTAGATACACGTCAAACAGGATTGGATAATGTAAGGAATTTCATGAATTGTCCCGTAGCTGGTTTACAGTCCCATGAGGCATTTGATGCAAGTGAAATCCTAGAGGAAATATCCAAACAGATTATTGGAAATCCGCTTTATGCTGATTTACCGAGAAAATTCAACATCTCTATAACAGGCTGTTATGAAGATTGTGCTCACTCTAGACTCAATGATATTGGCCTTATACCACAAGTTATTCCTCTAGCACAAGGAGATAAGGAAGGCTTCAGAATTCGCATAGGCGGTGCGATAGGCAAGCTTTATGCTAACATTGGTGAGGATTTGGGTGTTTGGATTCCGAAAGAATTAGCAGGTGATTGCGTGATGGCTCTACTGGATCTATTTCGTGAACATGGCAATCGGGATAATCGAAACAAAGCTAGAATGTTCCATTTGTTAGAGCAATGGGGTTTACCGAAGCTCTTAGATGAGCTGAATCAGAGGATGGGGCAAGAGTTACCAAAGGTAGTAGCTGATGTGAAGGAACATCATCATCATGATCATATAGGGATCCATCCACAAAAGACAACGGGTTACTTTTATGCGGGTGTATCGGTCCCAAATGGAAAAATGTCGTCTGGTCAATGTCGCAAACTAGCTCAGTTAGCAAATGAGTATGGGCAAAGTGAAATCCGGCTTACTGCAGGGCAAAATGTGGTTATTCCATCTATACCGGAAATTAGACTTAAACGGTTCAAACAAGAGGCACTGTTACAGGAGCTTGCATACGATCCAACTCCGTTATATCGAGGCTTAGTCACTTGTACAGGAAAAGAGGGGTGTGATCTAGCCATTGTTGATACAAAGACTCCGGCCCTTCGTTTAATCGCTGAATTGGAGAGCCGATTAATTATTAGAAGAGAAGAGCTGCGGATTCACTGGTCAGGCTGTCCAAATTCCTGTGCCATCATTCAAACGGGGGATATTGGGCTGCGAGGAACAAAGGCAAGGGTGAATGGAGTGCTTGTCGATGCGGTTGATATTTTCTATGGCGGTAGCATAGGCCATCATGCTCGTATAGGAGCTTTACTAAAGGAAAAGGTGCCTGTACAAAATTTGACAGATGAGCTAGTAGAAATACTAATTGATGAACGATATTTCACAGGTATCTATTTAAAGAAAACTCAGGGGATTGGATATGTATAGAGAAAACATTCATATTATGAATGTTGTATAAAGTCTTAGTATTCTAGTATATATAATTTACCATGTGATTAACCTTCTCTTCTGGACAACTTAAAAGAAGAGGGGGGGTGAATGCTTCTTATGAGTTATTCTTGTTATTATTGTGATCACGAAACAGAAAGCATCCATTCTATCACACTTTATCATGACTCTACAGAAAAAAATGAGCTGCTTTGTGATGAATGCTATGATGAATGGCTTGCCTCTATGAAGGGATAAGGAGAAAGACACCTAATTTAAGGTGTCTTTCTCCTTATCCTGATCCTGATTACCCCAAATATAAAGTTGGATTCCTCGTTTACTGGTTTGAATAAATCCAACAGGTATTAATGAGATTCTAATAAACGGTGGATTAACATACAATGGAACATGAGTCAAAAGAGATAATTCATAGCCGTGTGCAACTTCAATCGGCTTTCCGATGAGAATCTGCGAATAGAAATGGTTCCCCATCCTGTCGAACTCCTAACCATTGATCTTCAGGCTTATTGTTCCATTGTTGCCAAAGGGAATGAAGTCTATGCGTAGGAGATAAAGCGTTTATTTCTGGTTCTACGCAAACTTGCAGGTTTGTTGGAGCTTTTTGATGGGTCCTCATGTTGCTCGTTGTAACATTCTATGCAGAGGGATGCCTTTTCTATATATTCAAACTCCGTGAGTTTGATGTCACACACTCTACATTTCCGGGTAACTAATTCATAAGACATAATCTCTCACCCTATCTCTATTTCTTTTTATTATATAGAAATATTCAAAAAATTATTATAAAAATACATTAACAGGAACAAGTCTTTTTATCAATACAATTGGTTTACAATTCACATTTTGTTCTTAACTAATAATACAATATTAATATGAATGGAATCTTAAAAATAAGAGTAATCTTTATAATATGAAATAAGATTTTAAACATAAAAAGACCCAACCTGAATCGATCAAGTTGGGCTCTCTGGATTTGAATGGATTTACCATCTTATCATTTCCATAGTAGTTTATTTTATTCGTGTAGTATGAATGGCTTACAGAAACCGAATAACAGAAAAGACCACAAAAGCTAAAATAGCACAAATGGGAAGTGTGATAATCCAAGTTAGAACAATACGTTGTGCAACTCCCCATTTCACACCTTTTACGCGTTTTGCCGTACCAACTCCCATAATAGCAGAGGAGATTACGTGGGTAGTACTCACTGGTAACCCAAACTTGGTAAATACAAAGATAATTATAGCTGAGGAAACATCTGCTGCGGCTCCATTAACCGGTTCAATCTTCATAATCTTACCACCGACAGTTTTAATGATCTTCCATCCACCAATTGCCGTACCAAGTCCCATTGCAATTCCACAACAAACTCGAACCCAAAGGGGAATGTTGTCGATCGTTTGTTGATATCCACCAGCAACTAAGGCAAATGTGATAATCCCCATTGATTTCTGAGCATCATTGGTACCATGTGTAAATGATTGCAATGCTGCAGTTATGACCTGAAACCCTCTAAATCCTTTGTTTACACGTTGGGGAGAAGCTTCTACATAACTTAAAATAAAGTGAAATATATTCATTACAATATAACCAATCACCAAGGCAATGATTGGAGATAACAACAAAGCTTTGATGATATCAATAAAACCAGACCAATTCACCGCGTGAAATCCCGCTGAGGCAACGATAGATCCTACTAGTGCTCCAATTAATGCATGAGAGGAGCTACTTGGAATACCGTACCACCAAGTGATTAGATTCCAGGTAATCGCTGCAATAAGTGCAGCAATAACAATAACAACCCCGTTTTCTAAATGAACAGGATCAGCAATCTTTCCCCCGATGGTTTTGGCTACACCTGTGAACATAATGGCCCCAATAAAGTTCATAGTTGCCGCGAGAACAATGGCAACCTGTGGGGGTAAAGCTCGTGTTGAGACTGAAGTTGCAATTGCATTAGCAGTATCATGAAATCCATTGATAAAATCAAAAAGCAGTGCAAGAATAACCACACTGACTATAACAATTAATCCTGTCTCCATTAACAATTCCCCTAGCCTATGAGTTTCTCATAATAATGGTTTCTAGTGTATCAGCTACATCTTCACAGCTATCAGAAACGGATTCAAGGATTTCGTATATCTCTTTGTATTTAATGATATGGATGGCATCGTTAGATTCCTTGAATAAGCCGCGAATACCATCTCTTAGAAGTTCATCCCCTTGGGATTCTAACTCATTAATTTTAATTGTATATTCACGAATCGGCAGAAGTTTTCGTTCACGAAGAAGTTCTAAGGCCTTCACAATTTCTAATGTTGAAGCTTGATTATTTTCTGCAAAATCCATCATAACTTTATTACCTTTGGTAATATCATACATATAAAAGCGTGATGCGCAGGCTTCCATTCCATCAAGGACGTCATCCAATTTAACAGCAAGATTTAGAATATCCTCTCGCTCAATAGAGGTGATATACGTCTTGTTTAAGGCTTGGATTAGGCTATGTATGTAATTATCCCCTTTATGTTCGAATTCTTTCATTTTATCTGCAAATATTTTTACACTTTCAAGGGAATCGATTTTAAATTCATTAAAAAATCTAGCGGCTTCGTAGACGTTTTTCGCAACTTCGTAGAGCGTCTCAAGAAATGTATCCTTTTTCCTAAATACCATTGTTTCCACTCCTAGTTTGGTTTTTTTGCTCCCAATAGATAAATTTAGCACATGTTTTCATTTAAGTCATTATATTAATAATGGTTTCCATTTAAAGGTAAGGGATAGGATTCCCCAATAAGTTTTTTACCTAAATATTTTTCACAATGGAAAAGAAGAACATACATTCCGAATTTGGGTGAATGCACCAAATAAAATCTACTATTCATTGTAAGCGTCAACACTTTTAAAAAACAATATAAATCATTCAGATTTATTATAAGTTCAGGAAATAAATTTGTTTACGGTAATAAATGGAATTATAATTTAAAAGGATCAAATTTTTTGGGTGAGGTGTAAAGCATGGAAAACCTGTTTACTCCCTTCCAGATTAAGGGGATGGAGTTAAAGAATCGTATTGTCATGCCCCCTATGTGTCAATATTCTGCTGAGAACGGCATACCAAATGACTGGCATCATATTCACTATGGTAGTCGAGCCATTGGAGGAACTGGGTTAATCATCATAGAAATGACGGATGTTGAACCCGACGGACGGATTACGGACCATGACCTTGGGCTTTGGTCTGATGATCATATTTCTGCCTTTTCGCGTATTATTGAGGCTTGTCATAAATATGGTGCTAAAGTTGGGGTTCAGATTGGACATGCTGGGAGGAAGGCTCTCGATGCTCCTGTGCCCGTGGCCCCTTCAGCAGTCCCTTTTGATGAAAATTCAAAAATACCTAGGGAGTTAACAACAGACGAAGTCAAACAAATGGTTATTAAATATCAGGCTGCTGCAAGAAGAGCACTTCAAGCAGGCTTTGATACGATCGAGATCCATGGAGCTCATGGATATCTCATTCATCAATTTTGTTCTCCGCTGACTAACCGTAGAAATGATATTTATGGTGAGGATTTAGCAAGATTTGGGGTAGAGGTTACGCAAGCTGTTAAAAGTGAACTTCCAAGTGAAATGCCTCTTCTTATGAGAGTATCTGCTCGTGAATATGTGGAAGGAGGCTATAATGTTAATCATATGATTAACCTATGCCAACAGTACAAGAAGGCGGGAATTGACCTGTTTGATGTTAGTTCAGGCGGAGAAGGTCCTATAGGTAGTGCGGGCAGACCAGGAATACATGCGGGATACCAAGTTCCATTGGCTAGGGTGATTAAAGAATCCGTTCAGATTCCGGTGATGGCCGTGGGGAAATTAGAAGACCCCATCTTAGCTAATTCTGTAATTGGGAACGAAGATGCTGATTTAATTGCGATTGGCCGAGGAATGTTGCGTAATCCCTACTGGGCACTTAACGCAGCTAAGCAATTAGGAATTGAGACCCAGTTTCCCGAACAATATGGTAGAGCATTTTAAACCGAGTGAGATCACTCGGTTTTTTTTGCATGATGGATTCGATTACTTCTTGGAAGGGCTTCAATTGAAGCTTTTCTTATGGATAAACAAACAAGTGGTAGATAATTAGAATGAGTGTGGTTTTAATGACTATTAAGGCTTAATGAGATTTGTTTTGCAGCGATCATAGCCTGACCGACTCCAGTGGCAATACTAGAATAAGTTGGTCTTGTACAAACATCACCCACAGCATAAATATTTGGAATGGAGGTTTGTCCAAATCCATTCACGATGATATACCCCTCAGAATCAGTTTTGACTTGTTCGCGAATAAGGTGACTATTTGGTTCAACCCCAATCCGAACAAATACCGCTTCTACTGCAAGAAACTGCTCGTGGCCTTCATTTCTTACTATTTTTATCCCTTCCACTTTATTTTTACCGCAAATCTTGGTTACTTGTGCATGGGTATGAAGTGTGATTTGAGGATGGTTCAACACCTGTTTGCAAAGCTCACTTCGTGCACGGAATTGTCCAGAATGATGGATGAGAAATACCTGTGCACCATGTTCTGCTAGAAGCCAAGCTCCTTCAAAGGCCCGATCTCCTCCTCCAATGACTGCAACGGGCTTTCCATTTGTAAAATAAGCAGAATCTTTGGAGGCAGAATAAATCTCACCACGGGCAATCATTTGCGCTTCCCCTGGAATTCCTAGTCTTTTAGAAGAGGAGCCAGTAGCAAGAATCAAAGAATGAAAGTGTATGATTTGGGGGCTGGAATCTAGGATGGAATAATTTAAAATTGATTGTTCAACTGCGATTGAGTTGACTTGTGCTCCTATCTCATAGAGGCAATCTAGATGTTTGATTTGTTCTGCAAACTTTTCTTTTAAGAAAGCTCCATTATTTGCAATAAAACCAGGATAATCAATAATTTTATTATGTATTTCTTGAAGCTGTCCACCTAGCTCATGGCTGGATTCGATAAGTAAATGATTAAGGCCTAGTCGTTTACACCATATAGCTGCAGAAATGCCAGCTGGCCCTCCTCCTACAATAACAACGTCTATATGGTTTGTCATGAGAAAGACTCCCTTCAAAACTCTGCTCAAACCCATTTATGAAATTATCTTAGCATAAAGGGTGGAATCAAGGCGAATGAAAGAAGTGTAAGTAAAATTCGTCATCTTTACACAAGAAAAAGCCTAGTATCTTGAGATACTAGGCTTGATCTTCAGAGCCGAGGCACCTTTCACAAATATAAAGGTAAGATTCATGCTGCTCTTCAATTTCTTTGCCGCATTGTACACATGATTTTTTAGGTAAATTTCTGTAGAAATTAAGATTTTCCATTTCTTTGTTCCTCCTAAATAAATGATTGATATATTGTACTGTAACAGTTGTTAATTTGTTAATGTGTTATTATACTGCTTAAAATTTTGGGTATTCATTCACGAAATTTATGAATGTAGTATGAACAATCCAGCTTAAGAAAATTTTGTTCATGTCTAATTTATAAAATTTAGGTATTTTGTAGAAAATTTATATATAAACATGGTGTAATGCATGGTCATATTTCATTCACAAATTTTGGTTACGATTATGAGGAACAGGAATCTTAGTGGAAAGGGAGTATTTCAACGTGAGATCCTTCAGTGGTAATGAATGGGATGAGCAACCTGTCTTAATAAAACGGATTGTGAAAGGGTGGCTAGTCATTGAACTTGGCTGGTATGCAGGGATGATATTATATCGTATTTCTCACTAAGATCTTATAATGGTAAGGGTCACTTTTATGAAGTATAAGGACTCCCCATTTTCATAAAATGCGCTGTATTTTAATATAAATGAGAAGAGGCAATGATTCATAGAAAAAGGGTGAGAATATGAAACAGGAAAGCAAGGTTCAAGAAATGATTGAAAAACTTCGTGTGAAAGATCTTGATTTCCAAAGTAATCAGATCACCTTTATTAATGATGGAAAAATTACCTTTCTCAATTTAGCGTCAGATAAAATGGATACTCTTAAAGAACTTTGTGTAGGAAAGATGCCAGATGAACTCCTTTTTCCAATCGGGAAGAAAACGTTGAAATCAAGCATTCCTCCCTTCAAAGGTTCATTAGCTTATGGTGATGATGTAGTGATTACAATTAAAGATGTGATTTTGAATTATTTATAACCACCTACTGCAGGGTGGTTTTTTCTATAAATCTCTTGAACGACCTGGACGAACCCGTTACTATGAGGATATACTTATTTTGATTTTATAGGAATTGAATGAATAATAATAAAAGTATTAAATTGAAGAGGGTGATTTACTATTGGGCGGTAGACTGAAATTTAGTATTTTGGTTGTTTTGGTTGTATTGATTATTGGAATTATTGCTGGGGTAACTCGTCATAACATAGCTCTAGCCAAGAAACCAAAGACAGCCAATGCAGAAGTGAAACAAGATATCGTACCCTCCCATTCAGAGGAAGCATCTACCATAACACTTGAAAAAAGACCAACTGTTGTGGACTCTTCAGTTATCCATTATCGGGACAAGGTCATTGTTCTTACTTATCATCACTTTGATGAGAAAGAGTCAACTTATACGATGACGCCTCAACGCTTTCACGAGCATTTGCAAATACTTAAGAATGATCATTATAATGTTATTTCCATGGACGATTTTATTGGTTTTTTAAATGGTCAGTTTGAGGTCCCACCTAATGCCGTCCTAATCACAATTGATGATGGGTATCATTCTGTTTACAAATATGCCTTCCCGGAATTATTGAAACAAGGATTTACAGCTACAACCTTCCTAATTGTAGGTTCAATCGGTAATACTACCTATACTCCGCCTTTTATGACATGGGATGAGGTGAAGGAAATGGCGAAGAATGGTTTCAGCTTCTATTCACACACTTATGATCTTCATGATTTAAAGGCGAATGAGAATGGGCAGATGGTTTCAACCCTTGCCAACAGAATATTTCTACCCGACCAGAAACGTCTAGAAACAGAAGATGAATATGTAACCAAAGTAAAAACAGATCTTGCTAAGGCTGAGCAAGTGCTTAAGGATCAGCTTGGGAATACCAAATCTATGCTCTGTTTTCCCCATGGTAATTATAATCGAGAAGTAATTGACCTGGCCCAACAAGTAGGGATCGATTATTTCTTTACCGGGAAAGAAGGAATTAATACACGCAGAAACCGTGAAATATTCAGAATTGACAGTGCTGCGCCATGGATGACTCCAGCTAATTTTGAGAAAAAAATCAATCGATTACATTAGGGATACCGTAAATAAAAGAGCAGATGCAATGTTTATCATCTGCTCTTTTGTTTTATAGTAAGGTGCAGTACCGGGAATAATCTGGTACGCATATTTATTTACGAAGAGGTGCTGTAACCGTTCGGCCTATATCGCGAACAATATCACCAACATCTTTGCCGAGATCGCGTACCGGGTGTCCAGTAGTGGCCGTATTATGCGTTGTGTTGTTGGCAAGAGTCTGAATTCGAGAGTGGATTTTGTTATCTGTTGTCACATGGATATTGTAGCCAGGCTCACGTTTTTGTAAGGTACTATAAACATTTTGCTGAAGGGTCTTTGGATCTGTCCCAGTTTTGGGCTCTACACCAACTACGATATCTTTACCGTATGCATAGGCTGTTGCTCGAGCAACACCTGGTACATCATCAGTTATATCCTTTGTTCTTAATGCAAGGGTTCGATCAGGCTGATTGGTCCCAAGTGTTTTTGTTCCATCTTTGGTATTGGGGCTTTGTGCACTTTGGGTCTTTGCCCCTTTATTCATTTCAGTCTTGGAATAACCACAGGCAGACAACCCTCCTATAAGTAAGGTAGGGATGAGAATAGATTTTACAGTCTTATGGATGAATGGTCGGTACATGGTACCACCTCCTAATATTGTATTCATGCGTAGGGTACCCTTCAATGGATACTAAAATTCGAGATAGAGGAACAAAAAAAGAGTAAATTACTGGTCATTTCGGAGGGAGTTATTTCGTATTACTAAAATAGATTGACGAGAAATAATATCGTATGTAAGAATTATTTCGTGATACTAAATATCGATAGAATAGATGGAGAATACTTCAATTGAGGGAGGACATCATGGGTTCCATTCATACTATTTCAAAATTATTAATGAAAAATAATCAACTTTACTTTACTCTTGTGGCGCGTGAGTTGGACAAATGTGGGATAACGATTCCTCAGGCGTTAGTGTTAGGGGAAATTCGGGATAAACCAAAAACAATAGGTGAATTATCCAAGGCATTAGATTTATCGAATAGTACGATTTCAGGAATTGTGGACCGTTTAGAACGTAATCAAATTGTTATAAGGGAACGAGATAAAGAGGATCGTCGGGTAGTTTTCGTTTCCCTATCGAGGAATGTTCATGAATTGGAGAATCAGTACCCTGTTCTTCAACAGGATTATCTTGCTATTCTAATCGGCTCTCTAATCTCTGATTTAGGGGATGAAGAGTTAAGCCAACTCCTTTCATCATTGCAACTCATTCAATCATTTTTAGAGAAAAAGGTAGGTAAGCCCACAACTTAAGGCATATCGAATCGGAATTTCTACTCCTAATTTAGATCAATAATAGAATTCTAAAAACATTCACATCAGTACGTTCCACCTTTTGGATATAATAGAAGAAGGGAATCCAAAGATGGAGGGGTTACGGTGGAGATGCTTAACGAAACGTTACGCCCTGGATTTATTCACTGGGAGGATAATCCAAACAAAAATTATTATACAGTTGATTTCCAACACAATAATCATTTGTTCAAAGCTGTATTAGAGGAAGAAAGATCAGTCTGGGGTTTGCGTTTTGTATTTCATGCCAAACCTTATGATAACTGTCCAGCCTGCTCTGGTGATGTGGGGGAACCTTGTCCACTTTTTGTGAAAGAGGAGTGGCAAGATAAAATTCTTCAGATCGTTAGGGAAAGAAGAGCAATAAGATAATAGAAAGCTTGAGGATTTCAGGCTTTTATTTTTTTAAATAGAGCTACCTAAAAATATGTTATTATTTAAAAAACATTGAAAAGAAAATAAATTAATGGCTGAAGGTACTGAAATTTGTCAACAACGTGACAAAGATCACTTCAAATTTAAGGTTTTACGGTTAGAGTAAGGTAGAGTATTTTTATAGATTTCAATAGCATTTGACAGAATTTTAGTTTGTTAAAGAAACTTCTTTCGGTCTTTTTATATAAATTATGTGATTCAACGGTCTTGTTGATTAGAAGTGTATAAGGGGGATGGCACTGTGCGTTGGTGGAAGAAAAACCATGATGATGTGATTGGTGAAATGAGTGCAGCAATTGAAACAGTAGATAAGAATTGCACAGAGAAGATTAAATTAGAAGAAGAAATTCAAGCATTGTATGAAAGAATGGGAGCTATCATTCATCAACATGGTGTGGTTAACCATCAGCATGGAGAGTTAGCTGATCTCGCTAATTCATTGAAAAGTATTATAGAGAAAATTCAGGGGATTAGCGGGCAGTCTAATCATTCAGCAGAAGAATTGCAATCCACTGGTTTAAGATTAAATGAAATTTCAAAGCGGTCTGTTCAAGATTCATTAGAAGGAGATAAAGCTCTTCAGGAATTAGGTGGAGTGATTTCAGCTCTTCAAGAAGAATCAGAAAGTACATCTGTTTCTATGAATCAATTAGGAGAGAGATCAAACCAAATTACAACCATTGTTAAGACGATTAGTGATATTGCAAGCCAAACGAATTTGTTAGCATTGAATGCAGCTATAGAAGCTGCACGTGCAGGTGAGCATGGCAAAGGATTTGCGGTTGTTGCCGATGAGGTTAGGAAATTGGCGGATTTGACCAATCATTCTACAAAAGAAATTACGGATCTTATTCACACCATTCAAGGTGATACGAAATTGGCTTTAGCCAATACGAAAAAGAATATGCAAATGATTCAAGAAGCATTAGATACATGTAAGAATGCCTCATCGAAGATGAATCAGATTGTTCAAGCTTTCCAGGAAGTTAGTGATGAGGTAAGGAGTGTCAAGGGACATATTGAATCCCAGAAGGCTTTTTCTGACCAAATTGATTTACAGATTCATGAATCATACAAAACTCTCCATTCAACTCATGAAAAACTTGTTTCTCACGTTCAGGAAGCGAGTGTAGTGGATGATGGATTAGATCAAAGCTATGATGAATTAGAGAAGATTCTGAAGGAAATTAGACAAGCATAAATAAAACAATAGAAGGCTATTGATCTTTCTGAAAGATCAATAGCCTTTTTTTTGGAACAAAAAAGGCCTACCGGAATCGGGGTAACCGGTAAGCAGTAAAAAGGGATTAAGTTGAAACTGGGGGTATCAACAAGATCACAAATGAATTATACCAAATATACCCAAGTATGTACACTTATGTCACAATATTGTTTTATTTGAAAACAACATAAAGAATGCAGAACCTTCCACAACAAGGTTCTGCATTCTTTATTAGAATTATATAATATTCTTCCCAATGGTGAGGCTCATGAAAAGATATCTTTCCATTGGCTTAGGCTTTTCTTTTTCTCCTCATGAACCTCACAGATTATATCTTATAAGGTGAATGAGAAAGATGTTGTGTCAAAT
>DATFAS010000260.1:0-3307 GCA_035254305.1 Bacillota bacterium | reverse complement strand
TTTATATCCGTTAAGTAATTCCTTTAATGGGATATTCGTTTTCTCAGATAGATTTTTTATCCGATCTATCTCATCCTCGGATAAACCATCTGCATCATCAGCAGTTAACCCAAGCGCGTCTATTTTTTCTTTAGACACATTACTATGCTGTTTTGGGTTCTGAAGGATTCTATTAATTCCTTCATTACCGTCCTTTTTATAGGTATCGATCAGTTCTTGCATTCCTGACGCAAGATGTCGATCATACATGGAGAGTAATACAAACTGTTCATCCTGTTTCAACCCTTGATTTTGAAGTTGCTGGAATTCCTTGGGATGTTTTTCTTTGAGTTGTCCAAGAAATTTTTCAGCTCTTTCATTTGTAACTGTTTCCTCCATGTCTTCCCATTTTGTTCCTTTTTCTTTCTTTTTCGCTAGTAAATTTTTGGGATCTTCATTAATGTGATTACCAATTTCATCTGCTTTAAAAATATCTTCAATAGAATGACCATTCTTTAATAATTCTTCAATATCTTGTTGTGTAAGATGGTATCGATCATTCTTAAAAGGATCTCCAGCATCTAAGGATTCTCTTTTCCCTTTATAGAGAACTCCATCCCCATTGGTATATTTCAACTCTATATCTTGTGCTTTTGCTTGAGCTGAATTATTTGCTTCACTCGGCGAAATGTCCTTTTTTGTAGGTGTACTCGTAATATATTTATCATTTAGAGACTTTACTTTTTGCATTAATTCTTCTGCAGAACTGATTGACAAAGTTCCGATACTAGAAAATGCTAGCCCAAAACAAAGTGATAGAATAAGTAATTTTTTATTTTTCTTTGACATGATTTTCCCCTTTGTTATTTATATCTAAGGTCTTCTTTTAGACAAAAGATTTCCATTCGCATCATAAGTTAATTGAAGTACGGCTACTCCGCTTGATAAGACAGTAACTAATCGATTGTTTGCATCATACTGATATTCATAGGAACTATTCAGCAAACCGACGGCTAATCGAGCCTGTACACTTGCTCCTGCATAACCACCAAGCTTGAGGTAGTACGGTGTTCCTGCTTTCAATTGCCATTTCACATCCGAATATGACGTACTATTAGCATCATCATTGTAGGTTAAGAGATTAGAAAAATTAGCATCACTATACAGATAAAGAATAGTATCACTGGCATTTCCAGTCCCACCGTACGTTCCAGTGTAGAAATGATAATTATCTGCCGTGGACGGAGTAAATTTGTAATAACCAAACTCGTAAGCTTGAATTTGGATGTCCAATGGTGTATTCATTTGTAAATCTGAAATTGTTCGAGCTGCCTGATTCACGATAAATCGTGCATGGACACTTCCCCCACCATATCCGGCCACTTTTATATAGTATGTTTGATTTGAATTCATCTCTCGTTTTAAAAGTGAGAAAGCCCCATTGTAATCATCGTTATATCCAATTAATTTGGATAAGTTTTGATCACTATAAATATAGATCACGGTATCACTAGAGCCACTTGAGCTAGTTCCACCATAATAGGTTGTATAAAACTGAAAATAATCTGGATTGGATGCAGTAAATTTGAATACTTTATACCCTCCGGAAGGAATATCCATATCTACTGGAACATTTAAATTCACTGTAATAGGTACAATCGGTTCCAACACTGCTGCTAATCTAGCATGTACGGCACCACCGCCATATGCATACAACTTAACATAGTAACTAACCCCAGCAGAGAGATCTTTTCTGATTTCTGAAAAAACAGTTCCATTTGCGTCGTCATTAGATGCAATTTTATTTGTTAAATTTGCATCAGAATATAATTCAAGGATGGTATCGTTAGACCCACCTGTTCCTCCATAAGGACCTGTATAAATTTTATAAGAACCCACTTGAGAAGGAGTAAGGCGGTAAATCTGACTCGAACCAGCAGGCAAATCAACATCAATCGGTGTACCCACTTGGAGATCAATAATGGCTTGGGAACTCATTTCTTGTTGTTCTGCTAGAAGAGAAGTAGTATCCACATTCAACTGCTTCCCGAATTCTTCAATTTCCTGTGTATAAATATTTTTCAATTTATCAAATCCGGATGGATCCGTTTCAAAGAATTTTTGTAAATTGAGTTCTTCTGCTTTGGCTATCTCCTTAGGCTCATATACCTCCTTAACGACACTATCAATTTGGTTACTCTCTCGATAGACTGATGAACTAACTGTATTTTGCTCCTGATTGACGTTCTGTGTTTCAGACTGGACTGAGAAAATAGAGAGTTTATGAAGTTCCCCATTTTGAATTATCAGATCATTATATTTTTGTTCAATTTGTTTAGCGAGAGAGATATTGCCGGATCCCTCAGCAGATTCTTTTAATTTCCACAACTTTTTACTTAACCCATTGAGTTCAACATCTGTTTTATTTATGGCATTTGAGGATGGTGGTGTTGTTATCACAGGAGTTGGTAATGGTTTCAGATCTTGTATATCTATTCCAATAGCTTGATCGACATTCACTAATCCATGCCCATATTCGTTTGCTGAACCAAGCGGTGTGGCTGATTGATAGAGTAGACTCTTAATTTGGTCAGCAGAGGCGTTTTGATTTTCTGACCATAGGATCGCTGCAGCTCCTGAAACATGTGGAGTGGCAATGGATGTTCCCGATGCTAGGCCATAGTTGCCATTTATTGTTGTACTAAAGATATCTACCCCCGGTGCAACTAGATCAATTTCCTTTCCTGTACTAGAGAAAACAGCACGATTGCACGATTGCGCGATTGATCTATAGCTCCAACTGAAATAACCTCTGGATATAATGCTGGGTATAGTTCTGTTTCTTCTCCGGCTCCATTGTTTCCAGCTGCAGCAACAACGAGTATACCTTTGCTAGTTGCCTTTTGTATCGCTTCATGCAATGCTTGACTATCTATGGTACCGCCTAAACTCAATGAAATGATATTCATTCCATTTTGAATTGCCCAATCGATTCCTTCAATAACTTGGCTATAGCTACCAGAACCTTGCGAATCTAATACTTTTACGCTAAAAATATCAGCTCTAGGTGCCACTCCAACAATACCTTCTTTATTTTCCAAGGCAGCTATTACACCAGCTACCATTGTTCCGTGACCGTTACTATCAGTATTCGTATCACTTTCCTCAACAAAAGAAACGCCACTGGCAATATTTAAATCAGGATGATTACTTACTCCAGTATCCAAGATAGCAATTTTGATATTCTTTCCATCCAAATTTTCATTATGAGCTTTGTCTGCTCCTATCTCTTGAATTCCCCAAGGAATAGTTTCCGAACCATCGTTTG
>DATFAS010000259.1:0-15791 GCA_035254305.1 Bacillota bacterium | reverse complement strand
GCCACTGGGAAATTCCATGGGGTGATTAGTCCAACAACCCCAACAGGTACACGAGTGGTAAACATCAGTGATTCCGCATCACTAGATGGTATAACTTCCCCCACAGACCGCATTCCCTCACTAGCATAGTAACGTAAAATAGCCACCCCTCGCAGTGTTTCGCCTTTGGCCTCTACTAATGTCTTACCCATTTCACGAGTTAATGTTTGAGCAATGTCATCAGCACGTTGTTCTATAATATCTGCTGCTTTACGAAGATATTCTCCGCGAGCAGAGCCACTTAATTTCCGCCACAATACCAGAGCTTTCTTTGCCGACTCAACTGCCCGATTCAAATCATTTATTGTCGATAATGGCACATACCCAACAATCTCTCTGTAGTCAGCTGGATTGATACTACTTTCTATTTCATTGGTTTGTGCAGTGATCCATTCACCATCAATGAAGTTTTGATAGATTTTCACTTCTGCTTTTACAGTCATCGACTATTACTCCTCCCAAGTTTTTCTTATCTCTTTTTAAGATAGACCACTACAAGAATAGCCTCTACTTTCTACCAAGTGTATCCATCTATTACACCCATCCTCTTAATCGTGATGCTTCCGCATATTTTCTTAACCCCACCATGTACGCCGCTAACCGGGTATCAATTCCTCTTAATTTAGCTAATTTCATTACATTGGTAAAGGCATCTACCATTTTCTGTTCAAGCTTGCTCTCTACTTCTTGTTGCGACCAATACCATCCTTGATTATTTTGAACCCATTCAAAATAGGAGACAGTTACTCCTCCAGCATTAGCTAGAACATCTGGTACAATCAGTATTTCTCTTTCGGCCAAAATCTGTGTTGCTTCAGGAGTAGTTGGTCCATTTGCTGCTTCAACAATGATTGATGCCTGAATTAGTTTGGCATTCTGTTGAGTAATTTGATTTTCTATAGCTGCAGGAACAAGGATATCGCAAGATTTAATCAATAGCTCAGAATTCGTAATGACATCCTCAAATTGATTGGTAATCATTCCAAATGAATCCCTTTGGTCGAGAAGTTGAGGGATATCTAATCCATCTGCATCATAGATTGCACCTAGTGCATCACTTATTCCCACTACCTTCATACCTGCATCATAACAAATCTGTGCTAGGTTGCTTCCTACGTTTCCAAAACCTTGTATAATTACTTTCAAATTCTGTATTTGTTTCTTTTGCAAGAAGACAGCTTCTCTAAGATTGAAAAACACCCCTAAAGCAGTGGCTCTTTCACGCCCCTGTGATCCACCAATACAAATTGGTTTTCCAGTTATAAAGCCCGGATTGTCATTTTCGTTTATTCGATTGTATTCATCGAGCATCCACGCCATTACCTGTGGGCTCGTATACACATCTGGTGCAGGAATATCCTTCGTCGGGCCGACAATTTGGCTGATTGCACGTACATAACCTCGCGCAAGTCTTTCTAGCTCAAAAAAGGACATCACCCTTGGATCACAAATGACTCCACCCTTCCCACCTCCAAATGGAAGATCAAATATCCCACATTTGATGGTCATCCAGATCGATAATGCCTTGATTTCATCCTCTGTTACATCAGGATGAAAGCGAATCCCTCCTTTGGTTGGGCCAACCGAATCGATATGTTGAGATCGATAACCGGTAAATACTTTGACTTTGCCATTATCCATTCGAACAGGTATCTTTACAGTTAGAACTCTTACCGGATCTTTCAATAGCTCGTAAGTGGCTTCATCATAATTCATTTGTTTCATGGCCTTCCTGACAACCTCTTGTGTTTCTTCAAATAAAGTGAGAACTTGCTTTTTTTCATCTGGAGTTTTAATAGGTAACATCCTCTTTCCCCTCCCTATCCTAACTCTTCATAATCATCACTTATGTTCCAAACATCTCATCTCAGCAATCAAGGAATTCATTACGATTACATTCCTATCCACAAAAAAAACCAGTTAATATTGCTCGAATTTCTCGAACAACATAACTGGCTTTGATCTACTTTAACTCTCCGATCACGCGGAGTTCAGAAGATTCTTCAGTTATTCCTATTTAGCTGAATGATGAGACTCACCGTCCCTGAAAGAGGCTACTCTTTCTAGGAGTGATTTTTTATTACTATAAACGATTTTCAAATTAATGTCAATATTTTTTAAAAATTTAAAAGAATAAACCGATTACGAACCTAATGTAAAGAAAACTTGGCTGGCGCCAAGCCTTTAGGCGCAGGTGGCAGCCTAGTTGCCCTTATGCGGAGGCGGAATTCATATTATTTATAAATTCCTATACGCCAAAAAAAATACATGTCTGGATGACTACGTCACGCAAGTGTGAAAGTCATAAAGACACGTATCTATATGTTACTCATTATCAAGCTTATCCGATGCTACCTTCCATCTCGAACTTGATCAATCTATTCATCTCAACCGCATATTCCATCGGTAATTCTTTAGTAAATGGTTCAATGAAGCCCATTACGATCATCTGTGTTGCTTCATCTTCAGACAGACCTCTACTCATCAAGTAGAAAAGCTGATCCTCACTTACCTTCGATACAGTTGCTTCATGTTCTAATGTCACTTCGTCATTAAGGACTTCATTATAAGGAATCGTATCCGATGTAGAAATATCATCCATGATAATGGTATCACATTTCACACTCGACTTCGAACCGGCTGAGTTACGTCCAAAGCGAGATAATCCCATATAAGTTACCTTCCCGCCATGCTTACTGATACTCTTCGATACAATTGTGGAAGAACAATCAGGTGCAAGGTGAGTCATTTTAGCTCCTGCATGTTGATGCTGGCCCTTACCCGCTACCGCAATGGAAATAACAACACCCTTGGCACGTGGTCCCACCATAACAACAGCTGGATACTTCATCGTTAACTTACTACCGATGTTTCCATCAATCCATTCCATGGTTGCATCTTCATAAGCCATTGCACGCTTTGTTACAAGGTTATAAACGTTAGCAGACCAGTTCTGGATAGTCGTATATCGGCAGCGTGCGCGTTCTTTTATAATAATTTCAACAACGGCACTATGAAGAGAATCGGTTGTGTAGATTGGAGCTGTACAACCCTCTACATAATGAACGAAGGAATCCTTGTCAGCAATGATCAATGTACGTTCAAACTGACCCATGTTCTCGGAGTTAATTCTAAAGTATGCCTGAAGAGGCTGCTCACATTTCTCACCTGGAGGAACATAGATGAAGCTTCCACCAGACCAAACCGCACCATTCAAAGCAGCAAATTTATTATCAGCAGCAGGAATTACCGTTCCGAAATATTCTTTTACAATTTCCGGATATTCACGTAAGGCAGAATCCATATCTGTAAACAGGATTCCACGGTTTTTTAGGTCTTCTTGCATACTATGGTAAACAACCTCTGATTCATATTGGGCAGAAACCCCTGCTAAGAATTTCTGCTCAGCTTCAGGAATCCCAAGCTTATCGAAGGTTTCCTTGATTTCTGCAGGAACCTCTTCCCATGTCTTTCCTTGCTTCACAGATGGTTTTACATAGTAAGTAATGGATTCAAAATCAAGATCATGCATTTCTCCACCCCATGTTGGCATAGGCATGGAGTAGAAGAGATCAAGCGCCTTTAATCGAAGCTGCAACATCCAATCTGGTTCTTCCTTCATACGGGAAATCTCTTCTACAATTTCTTTTGTCAAACCCTTTTTCGTACGGAAGACAGAGACATCCTTATCATGAAAGCCATATTGATATTCGGACAATTCGGGTGCTTTCTTAGCCATTATTTCCCCTCCTCATTAGTCGACTCAGCTGCTTGGCGTACACCTTGTTGCATAGCCTTCCAGGCCAAGGTGGCACATTTTATTCTCGCAGGAAACTTAGCTACCCCTTGTAGGGCTTCAATATCTCCCAAATCTAAATCATCGTCGTCGATCTCTTCTCCTTGCATAATCTTAGAGAAAATATCGGCTAATTGTAAGGCATTTTCCACATTCTTCCCCTTAATAGCCTCCGTCATCATGGAAGCAGAGGACATGCTTATGGAGCATCCTTCTCCGACGAATTTCACATCTTTTATGATCTCACCATCCACTACCATTTGTAGTTGGATACGATCCCCACAAGTTGGGTTATTCATATTAATTGTTAATGAATCACCAGATAATTCCCCACGATTACGCGGTTTTTGGTAGTGATCCATAATGACGCGACGGTATAAATCATCCAAGGAAGACATTTCCGAAATACTCCTTTGTCTTTAATAGTCCTTTTACCAAAGCGTCAACGTCTTCTTCTGTGTTATAGATATAAAAGCTTGCACGAGCCGTGGAAGACACATTTAACCATTTCATTAATGGCTGGGCGCAATGGTGGCCTGCCCGGACAGCGATACCCTGAGAATCAAGCACCGTTGCCACATCATGTGGATGAACATCACTTAAATTAAAAGTCACCAAACCACTTCTTTTTTCCGGTCCATAAATGGTGATGCCATCTAATTGACGAAGTTGTTCAACCGCATAGTTAACCAATTGTTGCTCATGTCGTTCAATATTTTCCATTCCAATTTCATTAAGAAAATCAATCGCAGCTCCAAGACCAATAGCTCCAGCTATGATCGGGGTTCCACCTTCAAATTTCCAAGGAAGTTCTTTCCATGTGGAATCATAAAGCTCAACGAAATCAATCATTTCCCCACCGTATTCGTAAGGGGTCATCTTTTCAAGTAAGGACCGTTTTCCGTAAAGAACACCAATACCCGTTGGTCCTGCCATTTTATGACCTGACAAAGCAAGGAAATCACAATCTAGATCCTGCACATCAACCTTAAGATGTGGAGCACCTTGGGCGGCATCTACACAGATTACAGCCCCATTACGGTGAGCAATCTCAGCAATTTGTTTAATTGGGTGAATGGTACCCATTACGTTCGAAACATAGGCAATAGAAACGAACTTCGTATTAGAAGTAATAGTCGCCTCTACATCCTCAAGCTTCACCGTTCCATCCGGCTGCAGTGGGATATATTTAAGCGTTGCACCGATTGCCTTAGCTGCCTGCTGCCAAGGGATTAAATTACTATGATGCTCCATTAAGGTGATGACAATTTCATCCCCTTCTTTAAGGAACTCACGGACATAGCAATTGGCAACAAGGTTTAAGGAAGTGGTAGTCCCCCGAGTAAAGATAACCTCCGCAGCTTCTTTCGCATTAATGAACTTACGAACCTTCTCACGAGCCCCTTCATAAGCATCTGTAGCAAGAGTGCCTAGCGTGTGAACCCCACGGTGAACGTTTGAATTAATCAATTTATAATATTTTTCAAGTGCTTCAATAACTGAGATAGGTTTTTGAGAAGTGGCCGCACTATCCAAATAAACCAGAGGATGTCCGTTAACTTCTTGATTTAGGATCGGAAACTGCGATTTGATTTCGTTTATATTCATTGATAAACTTTCCTCTCAATGGCTCTCTCTAAAAGCTTCGCAACACCTTCTAGCTCTACAGCATCTACAACTGGTGCAACAAAACCATTAATGATTAATCGCTGAGCCTCTGTTTTTGAAATTCCACGTGACATAAGGTAGAATAGCTGCATTTGATTCAACTGCCCAGCACTCGCAGCATGTCCGGCTTTCACATCATCTTCGTCAATAAGAAGAATAGGATTTGCGTCCCCACGGGCTTGTGGACTGAGCATAAGAATGTTTTCAACTTGCTCTCCATTTGCTTTTGTTGCACCTTTTTCAATGAAGGTAATTCCATTCAATATGGCCGTTGACTCATCCTTAACGACACCCTTCATTAACACTTGGCTGTCTGAGTTTTCCCCAGTGTGAACAACTCGCGAAACAACATTCTCCTTCTGTATACTAGAGCCAACCGTAATCAATTTTGAATCGACGCTAGAGCCATTACCCAAGAGATGTGTTGTATTCTGCGTGATAGTATTTCCACTACTCAATTCACCAAGGACCCATTCTAGGCGTCCATCGTTCTCAACTGTTGCATGTCGATAGATATAATCTGTGATCTGCTCAGACAATGTACGAACTGATGTAAAGGTTACCTTAGCACCAGACTCAACCTGAACCTCCACGATTCCATTCTGTATACCCGCCGTTCCCTCTGCACTCACATAGGAATCTATAAAACAAACCTTACTATTAGCTTCTGCAATAATCACAACATGTGGGAACAATCCTGTTTGCTCTGCACTCGCTTCGAACACAACCTGCAACGGAATGTTTACTTCTACATTTTTAGGGACAAAGAGAAAAGCTCCCCCACTCCAAGCAGCAGTATGAAGAGCAGCTAATTTATGCGAATCAACCTTACTTTCCTTTTGCATAAAATGCTGTTTAATTAAATCCCCATGTGTAGCTAAAGCAGACTGCAAAGATGTAAAAACAACACCTTGCTTCGTTAGTTCCTCTGGAACATTTGTATAAATAACAGATGCATCCTTCTGCACTAGGATCGCTTTAACTTCTCCGTCTTTGGCAGCAATTAGTTCTTGGACATTCTCACTAAGCTCAGCTGCACTAGAGACAACTGGCTGTGCTTGAAATGGAATAAAGGTATCGATATTCCACTTATCTATTTTAGTTTTTTCAAGTTTAGGTAATGGTAGTTCTTGATACTGGTTAATTCCTTGTAAACGTAGGTTCAGCATCCAGTCTGGCTCACCAGATTGTTTCGAAAATTGAGTAATAGTCTCCTGGTCAAAATTCAATTTCGTATCCACACTCATGTCAGCACCTCCCCCCCTTACGCTTCAGCGCCAACAGTTTCGTCTACGATGCCTAGCTCTTCTTTAACCCAGTCGTATCCTTCAGCTTCTAATCGTTCAGCTAGTTCAGAACCTCCTGATTTAACAATTCGTCCCTGCATCATAACATGAACAAAATCTGGCTTAATATAATTTAGAAGACGCTGATAGTGTGTAATCACTAGCACACCAAGGTCAGGACTTAACATTTCGTTAACACCCTTCGCAACGATCTTCAAAGCATCAATATCAAGTCCAGAGTCAATTTCGTCTAAAATGGCAATACGAGGCTTAAGCATCATCATTTGAAGAATTTCATTACGTTTCTTCTCCCCACCTGAGAAGCCTTCATTAAGATAACGGTGGCTAAACGCTTCATCCATTTCTAATGTGCCCATTTGCTTATCCAATTGACGAATGAACTTCATCAAGGAAATTTCATTACCTTCTCCTAAGCGTGCATTAATCGCACTGCGTAAGAAATCCGCATTCGTAACTCCACTAATTTCGCTTGGATACTGCATAGCCAAAAATAAACCCTTACGAGCGCGTTCATCAACTGGCATATCTAGAACATTCTCACCATCTAGAGAAATTGATCCACTTGTTACTGTATATTTAGGGTGGCCCATAATTGCGGAGGACAAAGTACTCTTACCCGTTCCATTCGGTCCCATAATCGCATGTACTTCTCCGCCCTTGATTTCTAAGCTAAATCCTTTTAAAATTTCTTTATCTTCTATTGAAACCCTTAAACCATTTATCTGTAAATGTGGTGATTGTGACATTTCAATTCCTCCATTCCAATAATAGCAGTGAAATTGGTAACCGTTGTTCGATTCTCAATTGATTATCATCTCTTTATATATTATAGTATAACAGATAATTAAATCAAGGAAACAACATTTAGATATTTTTTATATGTTTTTGTTTAAAAAGTTTCTTTTATTTTCTCCTATGTATTTGTCATAGTATTTGTTAGACCAAAAATTCTCAAACATAAATAAAAAAGGGAACAGAATCTGTTCCCTTTTATTATTTCATTCTATTCAGCCTTAGGGCCTGCTTCTGCAATTTCTTTTGATACTCCCGTAAACTTAGAGAAATTCTTAATAAAACGAGAAGCAAGTTCTTTTGCTGATTTATCATACTCTTCTTTATTTGCCCATGTATTACGTGGTTGAAGCACTTCACCTGGAACACCAGGAATTTCCTTTGGAATGGAAAGTCCAAAATGCTCGTCAGTAACGTATTCAACTTCATTAAGAGTTCCATTAATTGCAGCTGTTACCATTGCTCTTGTGTAGGAAAGATTCATTCTCTTACCTACTCCATAGGCACCACCAGACCATCCGGTATTAACAAGGTAAACTTTAGCATTATGCTTAGTAATTCTTTCTCCTAACATTTCAGCATAAACACTTGGGTTAAGAGGTAAGAAAGGTTCTCCGAAGCAAGTAGAGAAGGTAGCTTCAGGCTCTGTTACTCCACGTTCAGTTCCTGCTAATTTACTTGTATAACCAGAAAGGAAATGATACATCGCCTGTTCCTTCGTTAACTTAGAGATAGGAGGAAGGACTCCAAATGCATCTGCTGTTAAGAAAACAACAACTTCCGGGTTTCCAGCAACACCTGGAATGACAGCACCGGGTATGTAATCAACAGGGTAAGCGGCTCTTGTATTTTCAGTTAAAGAAGCATCATCATAATCAGGCAGACGGCTCTCGGCATCTACTACCACATTCTCTAGAACAGAACCGAATTTAATCGCATTCCAGATTTGAGGTTCTTTCTCTTCAGAAAGGTTGATACATTTTGCGTAGCAACCACCTTCGATGTTAAATACGCCTTGATCAGACCATCCATGCTCATCATCTCCGATTAAACGGCGATTTGGATCAGCGGATAGCGTAGTTTTTCCAGTACCTGAAAGTCCGAAGAACAAAGCTACATCACCTGCTTCTCCGACGTTTGCAGAGCAGTGCATGGAAAGTACATTATTCTCAGGAAGAAGGAAGTTCATGACACTAAAGATGGACTTCTTCATTTCTCCTGCATATTTCGTTCCACCAATTAAAACAATCTTCTTCTCAAAGCTTACAATAATAAATGTCTCTGAATTCGTACCATGAATAGCAGGATTAGCTTCAAATCCAGGTGCTCCAATAACTGTAAATCCTGGTTCATGATTTGCTAATTCTTCAGCATTTGGACGAACAAAAAGTTGATGTACAAATAGATTATGCCATGCATATTCATTAACAACGCGAATAGGTAAACGGTATGTGGTGTCTGCTCCGGCAAATCCGTCAAACACATAAAGTTCCTTGCTATTTAAGTATTCCATAACATCTTGATAAAGCTTATCGAATTTCGCGCTGTCGATCGACTGATTCACACTTCCCCAAGCAATCTTATCGTGAACAGAAGCCTCATCAACGATGAACTTGTCCTTGGGAGATCGACCAGTATACTTCCCTGTTTCAGCACGAAGCGCCCCACTATTTGTTAGAATTGCTTCCCCACGGGAAATTGCAGCTTCAACAAGTTGCGGTACGGTTAAGTTAGAATGAACCTTTCCATTTGACAAAACATCAGCCAAAGTCAAGCTCGTCTTGGTTTCCATTAGTCGTTCCTCCCAAAATTTCTTCCTATATAATACCAATATAGCTTTCTTTATGATAATTAGTATAACACATTAGCCGAATTAGTCCACATTAAATTATCTTTCCTATCCAGAAATCATGTGACGAATTTATGACACTTTGGCATGCCTTTTTCTTTTGGGTTTTCTAAGATTTTTTATTAATATGTATAATTAATAGGAAAAGAAAATAGTGAACAGCATAGTCCGATAACTATACGAAAAACCCCCGTTTATTCGGAGGTTACTTAGTGAGCACAGTACCGGCAATGAGTGCCGCAAACAGCCCAACGGATATCCAAAAAATAATCCAATCCTCTTTCTCTCGTTGAATCATAGCGTTCACTCTCCTTGCTATTTAGATAGAGAGTAGTAGTATCATACTATGCAAGGGAGGGTAGCTGGTTCTCTATTTTAAAAACTAAGAAAAAAGCCCGCGTCATAAATACGCAAGCCTCATCAATCCTTGTCTCTTTTATTTTTTCCTTGATCCTGTTTATCCTTATCATTTCCGTGTTCATCCTTACTATTACCATGATCATTATGCTTTTCTACCTTATTTTGTTGACCATGATTATAATAGGACTCATCATCATCCATGGTTTTCTCTATTTTTTTTTTCTCTTTATCGTCCCCATGACTATTTGACTTAGGTTCAGAATGCTCTTTTTCAGAATGAGAAGAAGGCTGCTGCTCTTCTTTTGGTTTCACTTTAGAATCAGATTGTTGGTCATCCTCTTTTTTATCGACCTTTCCATTCACGGGCTGGGTATCCTTCTCAACCTGCGCTGGTGATTCAGAGCTAGAATCTTTCGGATGACTCTTCTTTGGATGAATAACCTTTACCCCGTTAACTGTAGGCAGGTTGTCCCATTGTCCCTTTTGGATATCGTCTACCTGTAGGTTGACTCCTTGCTGCTCAGCCTGCTTCACTAGCATATAAGACCCTGGAGGAACTGATTGCTTCTTAGCTTCTTCAAACCATTTTTTATTTCCGTCTACTAAGATTACGGTGACACCCTGATCCACCTTATCTGAAACATTTTCAAGCATAGAATCCCATTGCTGGCCTTGATCCGCTGATTCTGTTTTATAAAAAGTAGTAGATATAATAACCTGATTTTGATCATTCATTAATCCATTTGATTCTGCTGCCTTGATAATATCTAGTGCCACCGTGTCTAATTTGTGCTTTTTCCACTGAACCTGTTCCAACACCTTTTTGCCATCCTCATTAAGGGGTTGGATTTCTATTACATTCGCATTCTGATCAACATCAAGCTCTAAACTTGGGTTAATATCTATTGTCACAGCCGCATACGCTTGACTTCCTGAGAAGAATGGGAAAATCAATACAAGGAGCAGCAAGCAGGCAGCGATAGCAGAGACTCCACGAGTCCAACGCCGTGACATTATTCTTTTCGTAGAAAAGGTAGACACCGGAATAGGAATAGAGAAGGATATTTCCATTCCCTCTAGGTAACCCGGCTGAGAGGGTACCTTGCAGAACTGACCATCTGGTGTTAGTACAATTGACCACTTTTTCCCTGCTTCAATGACAACACCTTTTTGCATTGTTTTCACCATCCTTTCCGTTCAATTTGTAAATAACTTTGTAAGTATTGGTAGTCCTCCATTAAAAGAATAGCAATAGCCACAATATAATTCCGATTTCGTTCCACCGTTTTTCGGCTGACCTCCACTTCGTTCATGAGATCTTTCATGGGAAGCTTTTTTTTCTCTAGAAAAAGCTTTCTTAAGGCTTGATTCATTACCAAAATTCTCGCAACCTCTATGGCATTTTGCCTGGCATCCACATGCTTTGGAGAAATATCAGGCAAATCTAGAAGTTTGATCCCATATTCATCTAACTTCTCTTTATAATGCTGAATTTCCTCTCTTCTTAAGCTAGATTCCATATCCAATTGAAATTGGTTTATCGATGCTTGCGTCTCAACTGGTGATTGATCCGAATCCTCATCAGGGTCACCTGTATGCTCCCAAGAGAGTTGTCCCCTATGCCTAGACTCCTTGCGAATATAATCAATCACGCGACGACGTATAACCAGATCAGCGAACGACAAGAAGCTGCTACCTTTCCCAATCGTGTATTTAGAAATCGCTTCATTAAATGCCTCCATGGCTACACTAAATTCATCATCACTTGCCGGATCGATAAATCGCTTGCATACCTTTGAGGTAACTTGCGAAATAAAGGGTGTATATTGTCTAATTAATTGATTGCGAACATCAGTGTCCCCTTCTTGGGCTATTTGGACGTCCTGTTCAAGCTGAGCCCTTGTTGCCGGGGAGTGTGAAGAACGCTTTCCTAGGAAGCGGCTTAACATGTTTTCACCTCGCATAACATCATTCGTTAAGACTTGGAGTATTGTGTCCGTTAGCATAAATTTATGTAAAGAAAATAATAACCGACTCCGTAAGGAATCGGTTGAGTCTTATGTCCTATCTTCTTTATCTTTGCTTTTGACTTTTCCATTTACCTAATCGTTCGCTAAGCTTATTTAATCGCTGTTTTAAGCTTTCTTCCCAATCTTTATCCTTGATTTGTTTGGCAACAAGCAGTAAATCTAAAGCATAATCAATCTGTTGACGATATACCTGATCAATTCGCCCTTCATCTACAACCGTACAATTTTCAAAGATTCCTTCAAGTGACTCATTGTTTACATATTCTTTAAAATCAATTTCAGATGCATCATCTGTTTGTGCATATTCTGATAGAATCTCGTATTCTTCTACTACTCTAGGATGGACGTCAATACGATTGCATACAGGGCAATGTAATATCGGTACATTATTGATGTATGTTTTGTAATGACGCAAGCTACCTAACGCCCCGACCATACTGGCTCCACAGCAGAAACTCATGGATACCCCCTACCTTTCAGCTACGGTGTCAAATTCGACAGTCCCGGAACTCTAGATTTATATTCTATTTTAATAGGGGTTATTCTTGTTTCCTAGGTTTAAATGTTGGCTTGGCTGGTATAATTGAGGAAAAAAAACACCGAGCATAGAGCTGCCCGGTGTTTTTAGTAAATATTAGTCTTCTTTAACCATATTTTCATAAGCAGTTGCATCCAACAAGCTATCAAGTTCAGCTGCATCAGACATTTCAACTACGATCATCCATGCTTGATCATAGGGTGAGCTGTTAACCAACTCTGGAGAATCCTCTAGTTGACTGTTCACCTCTACCACTTTACCACTTACAGGAGCATATAGTTCAGATACAGTCTTAACTGATTCCACACTACCGAAAGAATCGTTCTGAGAAACTTCATCACCTACAGATGGAAGCTCAACGAAAACAATATCACCTAATTCCGATTGAGCAAAATCCGAAATACCAATATAGGCCTTATTTCCTTCTACGCGAACCCATTCGTGTTCTTTACTATACTTCACATTGGTAGGAAAATTCATGAATATCCTCCTTCATATGTATGATCTAGATTATTTTAACACATTCGAATAGAGAAGGAAAAAAATCACTTATCCATCGATTCGGACTTTATATCCCGTATATTTCCTTACATTTAAAACCGCCTGTTCAAAAATTAAGTATTGCCCTTTAATGCCAATCAATCGATCTTCAACAATCGGTTGTTTATCCAAATTATAGGTTTTAATCTTTGCTACCTTCTCTAAAATAGGATAAACCAATTCTATCCAGCTCTCTTCTTTCAAATAAAAGGCTTTAAATTCATCAGGGAAATAAGGGTAGACTTGTTCACGAAGCGAAAGTAAATCAACAAGCTCAATATCCCCCTTCAGCATCTTTCTCCAATCAGTCTTATCAGCCAAATGCTCTGCGATCGCAACTTCTAGCAAACCTGCCATCTTCCGGTTAGGAACCTCTGCTATGGGAATCGCTTGAACAGCTCCTTGATCTACCCAACGTTTCATTTGGTTATGCTTACGGGTAATTCCCACCTTCACTCCACTACTTACGGCTAAATAAACATAATGAGGAATCATACAATAGGTTTGTGCAAACTCTTCATCCCGACAAGTACCTAAATGAAAATGGCATATCTCCGGTTTAACGATACACAGATCCGTTTCTGCTAGTTTCGTAACACAAGGAAAGCAATACCCATTATTGAATGTTTTCTTAATGGCTCTCCCGCAATTAGTGCACTGAATTTCTCCAAGAAATGAAAGAGTAATCGATTTTCCCAACCAATCATTAAGCTTAATGAAATCGCCGGCCACAGGCAAATGATAGACTACTGGGCTCTCATAGGAATGGGTCATTCCCTTTAGAAATCCTACATACGTCATAGAATACTCCCTCCCTTTCTGATGTCTCTAAATCAAAAGAAAAGGCCTCCAACTTTTTCGTAAGCTGGACGGCACTTTTCCCACTAGTGTGACAAAACTTTCCCCAAAAATTCTTTCGTTCTTTCATTCTTCGGATTAGCAAAGATCTCAGCAGGAACCCCTTCCTCCTGAATGATGCCTTTATCCATAAAGATCACTCGATCAGCTACTTCTTTAGCAAAGCCCATTTCATGCGTAACGACAACCATCGTCATACCTTCCTTAGCCAGATCCTTCATAACAGAAAGAACTTCACCAACCAATTCAGGATCGAGAGCAGACGTTGGTTCATCAAACAACATGATTTTGGGATTCATAGCTAAAGCTCTAGCAATAGCCACCCGCTGCATCTGTCCTCCAGACAATCTCTCCGGATAGACATTGGCCTTATCCTTGAGACCCACCTTGGTCAAAAGTGCCAAAGCTTTCTCTCTAGTCTGACCTTCTGATGCTTTCAACACCTTCATAGGGGCTAACATGACATTCTCTATGACCGTCTTATGTGGGAAAAGGTTAAAGCGTTGAAAAACCATCCCTACTTCCGTTCGAACCTTATTAATATCCACCTTCGGGTCCACCAAATCATGACCATTAATAATCACATGACCACTCGTGATTTCTTCAAGCGCATTAAGGCAGCGAAGGAATGTACTTTTCCCTGAACCAGAAGGACCAATGACGCAGACAACTTCTCCTTCCTTCACCGTACAATCAATGCCCTTGAGCACCTCTAACGTTCCATAATATTTATGTAAATCCTTAACCTGGATAATCACCCTATCCATCCTTTCTTAAGTACACTCTTACGATACCTTAATTTTATACTTTGTTTAGATATTAGACTAGTTTAAAAATGATTCCAAACTCATTTTCTCCTAAATACATTCTCACTATCAAGCCATAAATAGTTTCTCTAGAATCAATATGATAAATAGCCCTGCTAGCAGGGCTCAACTTCCGCTCTTAACAAGACTATTCTATCTGCTCTTATTTTGCACTCACCATCATAACCACGCAAATCGATGTTATATAGATTAAGGAATAGAAGAACATTTGCCTAGCCCATTTCATTTCATCTTTCGTGTAAAATCCAACAACAGCTAATGCAAACCAACCAAGGCCAATCACAGCTGCAAAAAAGAAATAAAAAATACTGACAATACCGGTACTATATAAGAATAACGAGGAAGGAAGAAGTGCTGCTGTCCACAACAACATTTGTCTCTTCGTTTCGAGAACACTTTTTACAACTGGCAGCATTTGATATCCCGCTGTTCGATAATCCTTCGCCTTCATCATAGCAAGTGCCAAGAAGTGTGGAATCTGCCAGAGGAATAGAATAATGAATAAAATCCAAGCCCCTTCCTCTAGGTTTCCTGTCACCGCAGCCCAGCCAATCATAGGTGGAACAGCACCTGATATAGCACCAATCACCGTATTCAGATGTGTCGTGCGCTTCATCCAAGCTGTATAAACAACTACATATACAAAGGCACCAATTAACGCAAACAAGGCAGATAAAGCATTCGCCTGCAAACCAAGTAGAGTAACCCCTGCAAGAATTAAAGCCATCCCATACATTAAGGCTGTTTTCGCAGAAATTCTTCCGGCTGCCACAGGGCGAGTTCGAGTCCGCGCCATCTTAATATCCAAATCACGATCTAGATAGTTATTTAATACACAAGATCCTCCCATCACTAGGGTACTCCCTATGATGGTGATCAAACAAAGATAGAAACTAAATGAGTCTGTCCAAGTTGAAGCCAACCAGAAGCCTGTTATGACAACCATCAGATTAGAAATAACGATCCCTGGCTTCGTAACCTGTATGTAGTCCCTCCAGGTAGCTGTCGCTGGTGCGGTAATAGAATCATTATCAATGGCTGTTGATTGATAGGTCATTGTTGAATCCATATAGTTACCCCTCCTTACATCTGATATCTCAGGAAAACAGATGCCACAATCAAAATATTATTTACTAATTAAAACATTAATACCGTATCAATGTTTTAATTTTATTTTAGATGCTCAT
>DATFAS010000258.1:0-20179 GCA_035254305.1 Bacillota bacterium | reverse complement strand
CTCTTTATAAGTATATTAAAATTAATTTTATTATACATTTTAATTATCTCAGTGACACTAATCACAATTTTGTGGCAAATTATTGAAGTACTATACAACACATCCATATTCGTGTAAAATTATTTATTTGGAATACACATTGGTATGTCCAAAATGGATTGACAATGGGCAATGTCACGACTATATGAAACGTGCATGTAATGTTTTGATCACTCGTTCACTTCTGACTTGGTAGCTATTGAAACCGACTATTTCTTTTACTTGTTACTGGGCTATCATTATTAACTCAAACTTTGCATCTAAATAATTGACTATTGTAGTTGAGCCTGTTGGTTTTTTAAGGTTTTATTACCAATCTTGACTATATGCTTTATAAAATACAAAAAGCACCCCATTCTTTAGTATAGTGGATCTGTCCAGAATACACTACCAAACAGGAGGCTAATAGAGGCAATTAATAACCTTTCCCAATATGAAAAAAGGCCGCCCTTAGATCGTATTAGCCCTTTGGGACAGCCTTATATGATACCTTTAGTGGTAAAATCTTTTATAAATTGAATTTCTGTAGTCTTTTATAGAACGTACTTCTGGGAACAGCTAATAATTGAGCCGCCAACGAAACATTTCCTTTGGTTCTTTGCAAGGCATCAATCATTTGCTCTTTTTGGATTTTTTCCCGTAAAGTCAGCGAAGAGTTTGAAATTGAAACTTCGATTTTTAGGGATTCAGTCTGTGATGTAGAACACATTTTAATCCAATCAAATGAATCTAGCAAATCCAACATTTGGAGTGGCTCTTTCCTTCCACCCTGCGATAGGATTTGGAGCCGTTCAAGCACATTAAACAGTTCACGGATATTTCCGGGCCAATGATATTCCATAAGCCTATCAAAAAATTCTGGCGGCAGCTCTGCTTCCCAATGATGTGTTTGGCAAAAATATCGTACTAAATGAGGAATATCTTCTTTTCTTTCCCGTAATGGGGGCACTTGGATGGGATAAACATGGAGACGATAGTACAAATCTTCGCGAAATTTCCCCTCATTTACGAGTTGGCGAAGGTCACGATGAGTCGCGGCAATAATGCGAATGTCTAAGGGAATCTCCTTCGTGCTTCCGACAGGAGTTATCTTACGTTCCTGTAGAACACGCAAAAGAGCCACTTGCATAGAATGGGGAATTTCACCGATTTCATCAAGAAAAATGGTTCCGTGATTGGCTTGTTCAAACTTTCCCTTGTACCCTTGACGCCGAGCGCCTGTAAATGCCCCTTCAGCATAGCCGAACAGTTCGCTTTCCATCAGTTCTTTTGGAATCGCACCACAATTCACCGCAATAAAAGGGCCATTTTTACGTGAACTGTTTTCATGGATGCTTTGGGCAATCACTTCTTTTCCCGTTCCCGTCTCCCCTAAAATATAGACGCTTGCATCTGTAGGTGCCACGTGTTTCATTTCATCTAGTGTTTGTTGGAAGGATTTACTTTTACCCACTTCCCCCTTGCAATAAAATGGTTTTGCAGCAGGGTATAATTTATCCGGCTCTTTCCCTGAAGTTTCCATGAGATAAATGCACTTTCCAATTAAACCGCCATGATCGTTTGAAAACATAGGCACTTCCATTTGAATGAGAAAACCATATTCTTTTATCTTAAAGCCCTTCATTCCCTTCCATTCGGGAATCTGACGGATAGATCTGCTTGCAGCAACCACATGTTGCTTATGATTGCAAATTAATACTGGTTGATCCGTTTCGATGATATCCATAGAACAATAGATGAGTTCCATCTCATCCTTATGAAGTCGGATGCTTATATCGCGTTCAATGGAATAAGCGGCCGATGTTACTATGCCAAGCATATATGGATGGGTACGGTCAAGCGGACAGGTAACATCAAGAATTCCAATGACCTTTCCATCATCGGTACGAATGGGAGAAGCAGCACAACTCCAACGGTGAGAGGCAATCGAATAGTGTTCCGTACCGGTAACCATGATCGGGGCTCCAGTTTGAAGTGCCGTTCCTATAGCATTTGTTCCCACCTCACTTTCAGTCCAACGTACCCCCTGCACAAAATTGATTTTTTGAGCCTCATTTTTGACTTCCCGATTCCCCGTTAAGAATAGAACATAACCTTCTGGATCAATCAATAGCGCCATCATTCCCAACTCTTTCGTAAAGTGCTTCATTCTTTCTAAATGAGGCTGGGCAATATCCAGAAGCAAAGAATTCTTTTCTTTTTGGGAATGAAATTGATCTTTTGTTAACACATAACTTCCCATCCCTAAGTTCGGATTGACCTGTGCATCCCGGGAACGATACCAGGATTCTGTGATCATTTTATTTAGGCGAGACGAATCAAGCACCCCTTCATTCACAAAACGCTTCCATGTATTTAAAGACAATGTTGATTCTATCATTAAACCCCCTCCTACTACCTGTTTAACATGATAAAAGGACTAAAATACTAGGAATGACAAGATTACTTCCCGGGTTTTACAAGGTATGTTTATGGGATAGAAGTTCATGTCTAATCTTATAATATTTTTTAAAGTCAGCGCTTTCAATATTTTTTTGATTCTATTTTAGGGGTTTCATTCTTGATGAAACCCCTAAGTAATTTATTTAAGAGATGTATAATAACTCAATTACGCTATTTTGGTTTGATCTTTACTATATTTTTCAGACTTTTTATTTTGGAAATATAATAGTGTAATACATGCAGTTAGAACCGCACATAGTTCCAAGATGGCTAGTGAAGCGTTTCCGCTATAGATTTCCTTATAAAATAGGGCTCCTCCACTCCCTCCGATTATGGGGCCTAATACGGGTATCCAAGCATAATTCCAATTTGAAGATCCTTTTCCTGAAATAGGGAGTATAAAATGAGCAATCCGTGGACCTAGGTCACGAGCTGGGTTAATAGCATAACCTGTTGGCCCGCCAAGTGAAAGGCCGATACCAACAACGAAGAGTCCAATAATTAATGGATTAAGTCCTTCTGTAAATTTATTTGCACCAATTCCCAAGATCCCAAATACAAGAACGAATGTGCCAATTATTTCACTTAAAAGATTAGCAAACGGATTTGAAATTGCTGGGCTTGTAGAAAAAACGGCTAATTTTAACTCGGGGTTTTCAGTCTCTTCCCAGTGCGGAAAGTAAAGTAAAAACACAACGGTTGATCCTAAAATAGCCCCAATCATTTGGCCTAAAACATAGATGGGAACCATAGTCCATGGAAATAAACCAATGACAGCCAAGCCCAACGTTACTGCGGGATTTAAATGTGCACCACTAATTCCTCCAGCAATATAAATAGCAATGGTAACTGCCAAGCCCGCCCCTAATGTAATCACGATCCATCCTGAATTTTGTGCTTTAGACTTATTCAAGAGAACTCCCGCTACAACCCCTCCGATCAAAATCATAAGGATCATGGTTCCAACCATTTCCCCTAAAAACGGTGTCATAAGTCTTGGTCTCCTTATCCCCTATTTTTTCTTCTTCGAGTTTAAAAATACTTGATAGATGTTCTATCGCCTGTAATGCGTCAGATCCTTCAGCTCGAATCAAGATCTTATTACCTTCCAAAACTGCTAAAGAAAAGCTTAAAAGGCTTTTGCCATTGGTTTTAAAATGTTTCATATCAATTATGACATCACTTTTGTACTTGTTTGCTTTATTTACAAATTCAATTAGTTTTGCTATCGATAAATTTTTTGGAAGATGAATGACCATTTCCTTTACCATAATCAACACCTTTGCTTAAGAGTTATATGAAAAATTACTAACTACACCACGAATTACCTTTAAAATCCACTTCTTCATTTTAATATGAAGCAGACTTTTTATTATTTTGAATCAGGCGAAACCAGAATTTTTATATGCGACTTGTTTTTAACGAGTTCTTCAAACCCTTCTTCCACAATGCTATTGATATTAATCCTTTGGGTAATGATCGAATCAACCTTTAATCTCCCTTCTGAAATTAACTGGATAACGGAAGGGAAAATATTCCTATAACAGATGATTCCTTTTAATTGGCGTTCTTTTAATACAATATGATTCAGATGTATGGATACAGGTTTTTCCCATATACTTACAATAATAACTTGACCATCTGTTTTTGAACTGTTAATGGCATCATTGATACATGGTTCAACACCTGTTACTTCAAAGCAAACATCCGCTCCACCATCAATTATTTGATGAATGGTTTGAACGACATCTTCTTTTAATGGATTAATGGTATAATGAGCACCGAGTTCTCTAGCTAATTTCTGTCTTTCTTCTGAGATCTCAACAGCAATAATACAACTAGCACCAGCCAGTTTAGCCGCCTGTATGACAAGTAATCCAATGGGACCTGTACCAAAAACGACACAGGAATCTCCTGCTCTCAAATTACTTTCTCTAACAGCATGTACTGCGACCGCTGTCGGTTCAACCAAAGCTCCTTGTTCGTAGGTCATATTATCTGGTATTTTATGCACCATGGCTTCTTTAACCATAGTGATTTCAGAAAAACCGCCTCCCCCACCACTTAATCCGTGGAACCCGAGTTTATCGCATATATTATATTTTCCATTTTTACATGGCTTACAAGTCCCACATGCCAGTACTGGTTCTACGATCACACGGTCGCCAACTTTTACCTTGGATACGCCTTCACCTATTTCAATTACATCGCCGGAAAATTCATGTCCCAGAATAAGGGGAACCTTTTCATTCGTTAAGGGATGGGGTTCAATAGGGAGAAAAATGGGCCCAGCCAGATACTCATGTAAATCCGTTCCACAAATACCGCACCATTTCACACGAATTTTTACCATTCCTGGTTCAATCTTCGGTTCTCTCACTTCTTCCACTCGGACATTACGAATGTCATACCATACCGCAGCTTTCATATATGTTCCTCCTCGTATTTAATAAAAGATGTGAATGTTAATTGCATTTTGGATGTTTACAAGAAGCTGGGAATATCATCACCGCTTTTGAATCCAAGGCCTGGATGCCTATCAAAACGAACGACTCCAACTACCGCTTTATTTTTCACCGCATTATTTACTACTGCAACACCTTCGTTACCGAATCCCGCACAAAGTTCAATGATAGTCGCTCCTTGATCTGTGAGTTCCTTAGCGACCTTTTCTGCCTCTAGATAATTATTCACTCCAACCACCGTCAGTCTCACTCCGGGTGTTTCCACAACTGTCCGATGCTTTTCCGTATCCGCCTCGGGAGCTACAAACATAAACACTGCATTCAATGTCATAATATTTACCCTCCTACAAACAAATTCTATTAAATACTAGCTATCTTGGACTGCTTACTAGCTCATTATGATCCCTCCACAGATATTAATAGATTGACCTGTCATATAGTCTGCATCACTTGATGCAAGGTAGGAAACTAGACATGCCACATCTTCTGGCGTCTCAACCCTACCTAGCGTAATAAGCTCAGAGTATTTTTTTAAAGTTTCCCCTTTTGGTAGACCTAGATATTCCCCCATTTTCTCGTCAATAAGATCCCACATATCCGTACCTACAATTCCTGGACAATAGGCATTTACGGTAATACCGTATGGTCCTAGTTCCTTGGCTAAAGCCTGTGTAAACCAAACAACAGCAAATTTGGTTGCACTATAATGCGACAATAAGCTAAATCCTGAGTGGCCTGCTATACTTGCACAGTTAATGATTTTTCCGCCTTTTTGGATTATCATTTGTTTGGCAGCTGCCTGAGCACATAAAAATACCCCTTTTGCATTCACTGAGAAAACTCGATCCCAATCTTCTTCTGTTAATTCAATGGCTGGCTTAACCTGCGCTATTCCAGCGTTGGACACCATAATATCCAGCTTTCCAAACTCACTAACAACCCGATCAACCATTCCATAAACTTCCTTGCTATCGCTTACATCTGCAACTATGCCCATCGCCCTGCATCCTAAATCTTTGATCTCTTTAACAACCTGATTTACCAATTCTTCATTAATATCATTGACGACAATATCTGCTCCGTCTTCTGCTAATCTTAATGCAATTCCTCTGCCGATTCCCCTCCCGCCCCAGTAACAATAGCCACTTTTCTCATTAGTCTCAATTTTATTTCCTCCTAAGTTTACAGGTTCTTGTCGACCTGCATTTTCCATTAGTTCATTTTGAACTACTATCCGTTTTTCGTTTAATATGAACCCCACCGAAGTGGGGCATAGATAACGTTTTATAAACTTTTGAAAGGGCTTACAATTCTATCTTTCCTATTTAAATCGTTTTACCTAACTATGCACAGCGTGACCGACTGTGCTTAACAGTGCTTCATGTATCGCTTCAGACAACGTAGGGTGTGCTGCTATAAAGTTTTCCATCACATCCACCGTCATTTCCGCATGCAACATGACCGTGCCCTGCCCGATCAATTCGGTGGCTCGGGGGCCCACGATAGAGATGCCAATGATCTCATTAAATTGCGGCTCCACGATAACTTTTACTTTTCCTATCTGTTCATTCAGTATCAATGCTTTGCCATTGGCAGCGAATGGGAATTCTCCAACCCGAATATCTCCATAATGCTCCCTTGCTTGTTTTTCCGTCATTCCAACACCAGCAATTTCAGGTGATGTATATATACAGCGAGGAACAGCACGGTAGTTTACTTTCACATCTTGTCCACAAGCATGGGAAGCGGCAATCGTTCCTTCATGAAAGGCAACATGGGCCAGCTGGATTCCTCCAACGATGTCACCGCAAGCATAAATATGAGGGATATTGGTTTGCATATGTTCATTGACTTGGATCCCTTGCTTAGAAAAGAGAACCCCTATCTTTTCTAAACCTATTTCAGTTATTCTAGGTTTTCTTCCAATGGAAACCAGCACATAATCCGCTCTCTGTTCATGAAGTCCGTCCTTATTTTCAAATACAGCCTTCTTCTCCTTTGCATTCAGATTTTTTAAAGAAGTTGAAGTATAAATCTGAACGTTGGCTTTCTCTAGTTCTTTATGAAGCACAGCAGCCATATCAGCATCTTCTCCCGGCAGGAGTTGGTCAGCCATTTCTACCATCGTGACTTTGGTTCCCATTCGACTATAAATACTGGCGAACTCACAGCCAATCACGCCTCCACCGACAATCAGCAGGGAAGAAGGGATAGAAGGTAGGGACATTACTTGTCCGCTATGAATAACCCATTCCCCATCAAAAGGGGCAAAGGGCAAGGAAACGGGTCCCGAGCCGGAGGCAATAATGACTTGATCTGCCTCAACCATTTCTTGTTTGCCTGCACCGTCTACCTGGATTCGATGCGCGTCCAGGAAGGAGGCTTTCCCCTTGATGACTTTAATTTTATTTTTCTTCATTAAATATCCGATACCTTGAACCAGCTTTTTTACAATTCCGTTTTTATACCCTTGAACCCCACTCCAACTGATCCCTATTTCGTTTACTGGAATTTGTATGCCAAACTGCTCGACGTGCTTAACCTTTTCAAACATTTCGGCACTTTCAAGCAGCGATTTTGTCGGCATACACCCTTCATTTAAACAAATCCCCCCTAAATCTTTTTGTTCGATTAGAGTCACTTGTTTTCCCCGCTGGGCGGCGATAATCGCCGCCACATATCCTGCAGGTCCTCCTCCAATAACCGTTAATGCCGTCATGAAATCCACCTTCTTTCTATAAGAACATGCTAAATGGCTCTTCTAAATGTTGTTTGATGGTACGAAGAAACTCCGCGGCAGGAGCTCCGTCCAATACCCGGTGATCGAAGGTAAGACTTAGTGGCAAGATGCTTCGCTTTTGCAATTCTTCGCCTTTATATACAGGTGTATCTTGGACCGTTCCAACCCCAAGAATCCCCGTTTCGGGCAGATTCAACACCGGTGTGAAATGTTCAATCCCATAAGCACCAAGATTGGTAATCGTAAAAGTTGAACCCTGCATTTCTTCACTGCCTAACTGACCTTGTCTAGCTCGACCAGCCAACAATTTAATTTTATTGGACAAGTCCATCAATGAGCAATTCTGCGCATGGCGAATGACTGGAACAACTAATCCTTTATCTAACGCAACGGCCATTCCCAGATGCACATGGCCAAACACATGAATTTGATCTTCCACATAAGCACTGTTCATGGACTTATGTTTTTGAAGGGAAAGAACAACAGCCCGAGCAACAAAATCCGTAAGCGTCAACTTGACTTCATATTGCTTCTGTGCCACTTCACTCATTTGTTTTTGAAGGACGACCAGATCAGTCACATCGGCTTTCATGGTTAACGTTAATTGGGCACTGTGACGTAGGCTGTCCTGCATACGGCTAGCAATCACTTTCCGTATGCCACTGACCGGAATTCGATCGACTTGTTCCACATCTTGATTAACACGCTGCTTCATTTCTTCTTCTAGTTTAGATGAAGATTCAGATGAAGATTGACCCGCAATGGCCTGTTCCACATCTTCCTTGGTGATCCTGCCTTGTGGTCCTGTTCCTTGTATCATCTCTGTATCTAATCCAGCAGCTTCCGCCATTTTCCGTGCTATTGGGGAAATTTTAATCTCTCTTTTATTCGATTGAATATTAGAAGGGATGACAGGCTCTACTTCCACCACAGATACAGCTGCAGCCTCTTCCTTCTGTGCTAGAAGATTTGGTGAAGTCTTCGCATTTCCACCCACCTTTTCATCGGGATTTCCTAGATAGCAGATAACCGTTCCAGGAGATACCCCTTGCCCTTCTGGTACAATAATTTCCAACAGAGTTCCCTCTATAGGAGATTCGTATTCCATTTCAATTTTCTCTGAGTTGATATTCGCAATGATTTCCCCTTTAGATACAAAATCCCCCACCCTTTTATTCCAAACGGAAACCGTTCCTTCCTTCATGGATAAACCTAATTTCGGCATAACAACTTCTGTAGCCATTTAACTTATCCCTCCTATCTGGTTGAATTATACGTTGAGTAGCGATTTGTCTCCGATGAGCTCCGCTACCACTTCAATCACCTTTTGCGGTGTTGGCAAATAGAGATCTTCAAGCGGAGGAGAGAATGGCACAGGCGTATGTGGTGCAGTAATTCGCTTAATCGGTGCATCCAGCATATCGAATGCTTTATCCGCCACCAAAGCCGCGATATCCGTTGCCATACTGCATCTTGGATTCGCTTCATCAATGACAATCAGGCGATTGGTTTTCTCTACAGAGGAAAGAATAGTGTCCTCATCAAGTGGGGAGAGGCTTCGCGGATCCACTACCTCCACTTCTATTCCTTTTCTAGCTAGTTGTTCTGCTGCAGTTATAGCCGTATGAACTTGTTTACCAATCGCAACAATAGTGAGATCTGATCCCACTCGTTTAATGTCCGCTTTCCCTAAGGGAATGGTATAATACCCCTCAGGAACCTCACCAGTCATGTTATACAGAGTCTTGTCCTCAAAGAAAATCACAGGGTCATTGTCTTCAATAGAAGCAAGCAATAATCCTTTGGCATCATATGGTGTTGAAGGAACCACCACTTTTATACCGGGAATACTCGTGAATAGGGCATATAGGCTTTGGGAATGTTGAGCCGCTGCGCGAAAGCCTGCCCCATACATGGTTCGGATGGTGACAGGTACCTTTGCTTTCCCTCCAAACATGTAACGGAACTTAGCCCCTTGATTCAGCACTTGATCCAAACAACATCCAATGAAATCATTAAACATGAGTTCTGCAATAGGTCTCAGCCCAGTAGCCGCTGCCGCCATGGCTGCTCCAACATAACCCGCTTCTGATATCGGGGTGTCCAATATCCTATCACGACCGAATTCTTGAACCAATCCTTTGGTTACCCCTAAAACTCCTCCCCAAGCTTCATCGTCTTGCAAATGGTCCACTGTGGCTCCTCCAGCCACATCTTCCCCCAATAGAATGACATCTTCATCTTTTTTCATTGCGAGTTTAATAGCTTCATTGATTGCTAAAGACATGCTTAAGTTTCTTGCCATGTTATTTCCCTCCTCAAATTTGATTAATAAGATACATAAACATCCTTTAACAGTTCTGATGCATCCGGATACGGACTATTTTGAGCATATTCGATAGCTTTTTGGATGGCTTCTTCTACAGAATTCTCTATTTCATCTAATTCTTGTTCCTTTATTAATTGTTGGTTAAGCAAATATGTTCTAAAATTTGCGATGGCATCTAGTTCCTTTAGATGTATACTTTTTTCATCCGCTTTCTTATACTTTTGAGCGTCACCCTCAAAATGGCCGTAATTTCGATACGTGATACACTCAATTAATGTCGGGCCCTCTCCTCTGCGAGCTCTTTGAATGGCTTCTTCTGCCGCTTGATAAACAGCGAGTACGTCCTTTCCGTCTACGCGAGCACTAGGCATATTGTAAGCCATTGCACGATCTACAATCTGATTGCAGCTCGATGCATACTCAAATGGCGTCGATTCTCCATATCCGTTATTTTCGGCAATAAAAATGACCGGAAGCTTCCAAATTGAAGCTAAATTGAGGCCTTCGTGAAAAGTACCTTCATTATTCGCCCCATCCCCAAAGAAGCAAACGCTTACAGCTTCGGTTTTCTTATACTTAGCCGTCAAAGCCGAACCGCATGCTAGTGGAAATCCACCGCCTACGATTCCATTCGCTCCAAGCATTCCTTTATCTAAATCAGCAATGTGCATAGAACCGCCCTTCCCTTTGCACAACCCTGTAGCCTTTCCGTAAAGCTCTGCCATCATCCCATCCAAATCGCACCCTTTGGCAATACAATGACCATGCCCACGATGAGTACTGGTAATGCTGTCCTTATCATCTAGATGTGCACACAAACCGACAGCAATCGCTTCTTCTCCCGCATATAAGTGAACAAAGCCAGGCAATACACCCTGTGCAAAGATATCATGCACCTTATCTTCAAACTTACGAATTTCCAACATCTTCTGAAACATCCAACTAGCTTTTTCTCGTGTCAATAGGACACCCTTTTCTTTTGTAGTCTTCAACATGTTCAGCCTCCTGTCTACATTTTTTGGATGAAAAGGTCTTCATTCATGAAGCACGAATAGGAACCATTTGCTTGACCTCTACACCCTTTTTAATACGCAATTAACGTGCCAAGTGATATACCGCGTTAAAATACAAATCTATCTCCTGTTCGATTAGACAAAATGAGATATTGTCTCGTTTTGTCCAATCCTGTTTACTATGTACAAAAAAAAACGTGCCTGATAGGCACGACGTTCATGAAAATATCATTTCATACTTAATACTTGAGCTTGTTCATGGGCATGATATGAACTTCGAACTAAAGGGCCCGACTCCACGTGCTTAAATCCTCTTTTTTCTCCCTCTACTTTTAACCATTGGAATTCTTCGGGAGAATAATATTTGACGACTTCGAGGTGCTGTTTGGTTGGCTGCAAATACTGCCCAATCGTAAGAATATCACAATTCACATTAAGCAAATCATTCATAGTCAGTAAGATTTCATCCAACTTTTCTCCGATCCCAATCATCAGACTTGATTTAGTGGGAATAGAAGGAGCTAACTCTTTCGACTTCATTAATAGTTCCAACGAACGCCTATATTTCGCCTTAGAACGTACACGATCCGATAATCGTTCCACTGTTTCCATATTATGATTTAATATATCCGGCTTTGCATCTAATACAACACGCAGAGCATTCCAATTACCAAGAAAATCAGGGATTAATACCTCTACGCTACACAAGGGAAGTCTCGTACGAATAGCCCGAATGGTTTCAGCAAATATGCTAGCCCCTCCATCCTCCAAATCATCCCTAGCTACGGATGTGACAACAACATGCTGCAGTTCCATTTGCTCAGCCGCTTCAGCGACTCGATCCGGTTCAGCCCAATTAAGTTCAGTAGGCTTTCCTGTTTTGACAGCACAAAATCTGCAGGCTCTAGTGCAAATATCCCCTAGGATCATGAAAGTAGACGTACGATTAGACCAACATTCATAGATATTCGGACATTTCGCCTCTTCACAAACGGTATGCAGAGTTTTATTTCTCATCATCCTTTTTAGTTCTTTAAAATTTTCATTCGTTGTACCTATATTTACCTTTAGCCAACTGGGTTTCCGTTCTCGCATCCTAGCACACCTCCTATATATCAGTTTTAAAAATGCAAATATAATGCCAACTATTCATGCTTCAGCGTTTTTCATACCTATGTCTTAAATCAAAGATTGTCTTTTGAATTTCATCGTTATATATTGGATCATACTCTTTTATTTCTTCTACTTCGCCATAACTTTTAAGATATTCCTTTAAGCACATAACAAACATTTCTGAAGTAGAAATATCGGTCATTTCTGAAAGACTAGACATACTATACGGATGAACAATGGGATAGCCTAGTGTTGAACTGTTTGAAGCATGTTCATAGAATTCACGTACAATTGTCCCTCTTTCCTTCCCTCTTCCTTCAACCAATACAAAAGCTTGAACGATAACAGCCCTCGATTGGCGTCTTTGCGCAATTCCACAAAACTTCTTGCCTTTTATACTCAAATCAAAATCTCCTGGGCAATATGCCCCCTCAACCTCGCCTTTGTTAACTAAGCTCATTTCATTCTTCATACTTTCACATATCAGCTGGTACATTAACTCAAAATCCTGGCGAAATTCCATTCCCCCCTTGAGATTAGGCATAATAATTGAAATGTTAACGACTCCAGAATCTAATGGGACTGCGGCTCCCCCTGAATTACGGACTGCAACAGAATAACCTTGCCCTTCCAGCCATTGCATGGTTTCTAGCGCATTTGGAAGTTTTCGATCACGCAGTCCCATGATAAAAGCCCTGGGATGGCGCCAAATATGAATAATGGGTTCAGATCTCTCCATTCCTACTTCCCGTCCGTAAACTTCATCAAAGGCAAAAGGAAATAAGATATCATGTGAAAGTAAAGTTGAGGACGTATCTACAATCCTAAATTTAAGGGGAAAATTAGTAATCGGCATCATCAAACAGACCAACTCCTCTATTTAGTAACCTCACTATTGTACATTTAACTCTATTTCCTTCTATATCAATGTTTTATAAAGCAATAAACATACCAATCATCCATTCTCTATTATCTTTCTTATACCGAACCATCGCCTGTGTTTAAGAGGAACACCCTTTTTCCAGTTATAGAACGATTTGATGAAGATAGACAAAATAGGAATAAGTCTCATTATGTCTAATATTTTTCATTCCTCTAGTACACAAACTTATCTTATTTTTATTGATGGTTAACCTCCTTCACAAGGATTAGTTCTTGCTGTAAAAAAGGCTGTATGAATTTCTTAAGAGGTTGAAAAAATGGAGAGAAATCCCCTGTGAAAAGGCATTCACAGGGGACGTAAGTAAATCATGCAGATTTAGATTTTAGAAACATTTTCCGCTTGCATTCCCCGTTGTCCATTACCAACGTTAAATTGCACTTTTTGTCCTTCAAATATCTACCCGCAGTTTAAAGGATCAAAAAGATTAAATCTGATAATGCTCCTTCCTCACTCTACCAATTCATCATACAAAACTTTCAAATGAGAGAAACAGAGTGCTTCAAAAAAAAAAACAATGAAATTTAAAAATGATTTTACGGGTTCAGGAAGAACAAAGGAAAATAGTGAAAATGGTCAATCGATACAGTATAGTTGAAGATGATATCTAGACTTCCAAAACTTTCGATAAGATAACCAAGGAGTACTATGAATTCAAAAGGGAATATTCACCCACAATGTGCCGCGGCAATTGATCGATTAATTAAGATGAAAGACCCCAAATTTCCTGACTTTGTTGCCCTCAAGACATATGGTAATGATCAGTATTCCTTAATGGGATGGGATCAACTGCAACAATATATTAATGAACAGACAGTCATTGTAGTTGAGCAGTTCGAAGATGAAGCTAACATATTATCGGCTCTCCGATGGATAGCTCGTGGTCTACCTGTATCACTTACCATTCGGAAAGTAAGAGTGGATCACTCCCTTTATCGATATAAGACACCAAACCGTGAGTAATGCAATTTGTGACCATTCCCCATGTTTGGAAATAGGGGTGTGGTCATCTACAATTCTATTTATTGACAAGGATTCTGTAGTTATTGGAATGTTGCATTCAACGGATTACAATGTTTAATCTCCTGTATTGATAAATTTAATCTATAATTCCCGTGATCGAGAAGTTTATTAAGAAAAAGGTTCAATTGATCTTGGGATATAACTTTTATTTTTAAAAGATAACAACCTTCCCCTGATATCCGGTGAGCTTCAATTATTTCCTTTCGATCGTTAATAAAATGAATAAACAAATCATGATTTACTGTTTTCATATAAACAATGACAAATGCTGTATAAGGAAGCCCTAATTTCATTTCATCGATGATTAGAGAGTAGGCTTTAATTACACCACTTTCCTCAAGTTTTTTAATACGACTCCCTACTGCTTGTCCAGTCATATGAATTTGTTCCCCTAAATCTTTCCATTGAATTCTTGAATTTTCGGTGAGGATCCGGAGGATCTGAAAATCAACTTTATCAAGCTGCATATTAATTCCTTTCACTATGAAATGATTTGATAGAAAAGTGTTTCATCAGCATATCGACCCAAATCAAGAAATATTTTATGATTTTATTATAATAATATAATTTAATTTTGAGGTGAAAAAAATGGGTGAAGCTTTGATCTTAGTTGATATTCAAAATGACTATTTTCCGAATGGAAAGATGGAATTAAGTAATCCTGTTACAGCAGCAGCTAATGCTGCTAAAGTTCTTGAATGGTTTAGACAGAATATCAAAGATAATATTTTTCATGTCCAGCATATCGCAAGTGAAGCAGGGTTAGGCTTCTTTCTTCCAAACTCGGAGGGAGCTGAAATAAATGAGTCTGTTTTACCATTAGAACACGAAAGTGTTATCATAAAACATGCACCTAACAGCTTTTTCAAGACGGGATTAGAAAGCAAATTAAGAGAGAACGGAGTGACCAAGCTAGTCATTTGCGGTATGATGACGCATATGTGCATTGATGCCACAGTCAGATCGGCAGTAGAGCTAGGTTTTGAATGTACATTGATTGAAAATGCATGTGCAACAAAAGACTTAGTTTATCAAGATAAGGTCGTCGCGGCTGAACAGGTGCATTACGCGTTTGTTAGTGCACTGAACGGAACCTATGCTAATGTAGTTTCGACTGAGGATTTCCTGAAAAAATAAGGCTGTCTCATTTGACAGCCTTTTGTGGATTTCTCTTCTCTGATCTGCTTCCTTACTTCTTCAAGCTACTCAAGAGGGTTTCGTGAAGATGACGCCGTGGCCATCGATATATTTTACAAACCAAATGATCCGTGAAAGAAATCGCCTATCATTATTTTTTAATTGCTGCTGGAATCGCTAAAAGTTCTGGAATCGTTGTAAAACGATACCCCTCTTTTCCTAAATACTCAATAATTTCAGGGAGAGCCTTTACCGTATTACTAAGATCTTCCCCTTTTCCCCCTGCGCAATGCTCTAAAATAATTCCCCCGGGTTTCATTTCCTTTTTTACATAATCCATGATGGTAGCTGGAGGTGTTCCTGCCCAATCTCTTGTATCTACCGACCAATCGATTACATTCATGTTCATGATAGCGATATCTTGAATAACCCGTTGATCTGCCAGCCCGTAGGGTGGTCTAAATATAGCCGGTGTATATCCAGCAATTGTACTTAAGATATTATTGGTTTTGTTTATCTCTTCTCTAATTTGTTCATCCGACAATTTTGTCATTTTGGGATGGTCCCAGGTATGATTTCCAATTGCATGCCCTTCGCTTAAAATACGCCTAACCATCTCAGGATGTGCCTCTGCTCTTTGACCGACAATAAAAAATGTTGCTTTTAACCCTTTGTCTTTTAGAATATTTAAAATTTCATTGGTGTATGTAACATCTGGGCCATCATCAAAGGTTAGAGCAACTCTTTTTTCACTGCTTGAACCTTGGTAGTATAATTCTCCCTTTGTAAATCCACCTACTGTTTTGTGAAGCGGCTGCCCAATTCGATTCTCTGACTCCGGCCCCCCAGCAAATTCAGGTGTTCTCGTATTCCCGTTCGACTCTTGATTTGGGGTCGGGGACTGGGCGGAACCCTGCGGATTCGTTTTTGATGAAATTCCACATCCAGTAGTTGTAGCAACAAATAAAATACTAAAAAGAATTTGTGCATATTTTCTCATACTAGAAACCTCATATATCTTAAAGTTATTATAGATGTCTTGCTATGATGTATTATCCCTTCTTTAAAGTGAATTTACCTCTCTCTTCTCAAAAATACTCCCTCATATTTGAGTTTTTTTCTTCTACAGAGATATTTTACGTATAAAAGAATTGACTTCTATAAATGTGAGTATTCTAAGCATCAGAGTAATAAATAACGGGTGGGCTAATTATGACTAAAAAGAAAAAGATTTTTCAAATTAAAAACCATATTAAACCCCAACCTGATATCGATGAAGCCTCACTTATTCAGGGGTTTGATATTGAAATCAATAAGCATGATGCAAAACGAATTGACCGGCTAGTAGATCATTACGAAAGTACCATTCTAAGCCACCTTGATGAAGAATATTTGAGAAAAACAACATTTTCTGATCGTCTTGCAGACCGTATTGCGGAGTTCGGTGGAAGTTGGAAATTCATTATTTGGTTCGGTGTATTGCTCGTTTTGTGGATGGTATGGAATATACTTCCTATCACTCATCCCTTTCACTTTGATGAACCTCCGTTTATTCTTTTGAATCTATGTTTATCCTTTCTTGCGGCTTTTCAAGCACCTGTCATCATGATGAGTCAGAACCGACAGGCTGCTAGAGATAAACATGAATCCATTATTGATTTTGCTATTAATTATAAGGCAGAGCAAGAGATTGATGATATGCAGAGCCATTTACATCGAATTGAAGGAGAATTAACGCAAATTAAAGAACTCCTTATTTCGATCATTGAGGAAAAAAATAATCAAAAAAAATTAACATAGCTTCATCCCTCTTTCTATTGAATATTCAGGAAGTCTTTATAGGTTTTTATACAAGGGACGGTGCTTTGAACCCATGGTAAGTATTTAAGTGCGTGGGACGTATTAAATAGAACAACCTCCTCCTTTGACCCAATCCACCCTTTTTCGATGAGACTCATCAACCCTGCCCATGTTGCCGATCCTTCAGGTGAAGCAGAAATTCCTTGTCTACCGAAATACTGTTGAGCCTGTTGAATTTGCTCCTTCGTAACCGCTACAGCTGTTCCTCCGGATTCTCTCAAAATCGATAGGATTAAATCACCGTCAGGTGGATTTGGCACACGAAGACCTGTTGGTTTCGATATCACATCATCATTTTGTGGTTTAAATTCACAATTATTTTTCATGGCATGCACCAATGGTTCACAACCAACTTCTTGAACACTAACCATTCTTGGCAATTGTTGAATGAAACCCAATTCACTTAACTGACGGAATGCATTCCACATCCCGATAATTCCTGACCCACCACCTGTGGGATAGATAATCACTTCGGGAAGCCTCCACTCCAGTTGCTCTGCTAATTCCAATCCCATCGTTTTCTTACCTTCGACCCTTCCTGGCTCTTTCAAAGTCCCAACATGGTACCAACCCTGTTCTTGTTCACCATCTTGAATAATTTTCCCCGCATCATGAATAAACCCATCGACCAAGTACGTATGTGCTCCGTACTGAACACATTCTTCTACAATCATTCCAGGACAATCCTTAGGTAGGAATACAAAAGAATCCATTCCTGCGTAACTCGCATAGGCCGCCAATGCTGATGCAGCATTCCCATTAGAATTCACCGCAACCTTTCGGATCCCATATTCTTTCGCAATCGAAAGGGCAACAGAGAACCCTCTTGATTTAAAACTTCCAGTTGGGTTTTGTTCTTCTCTTTTTACCCATAGCTTTTTTAGCGGTAATGTCCCCTCTGCCTTATACATTCGAATGAGGGGTGTCCAACCTTCTCCAAGTGAGATCGTATTCTCTTTTTTTTCAATGGGTAAAAGCTCTTCATATCTCCACATGGATGCTGCTCTTGTGTTTAAACTTTCTTTTGTAAACGTACGCCTTACCCATTCCATATCATATTCAACCAAAAGGGTACCCCCGCATTGACACTTCATGCTTGTTACTTCAAAGGGCTTTCTTTTCCCACATTTCTTACAAACCAAATCATATCGCATAAACCTTTGCCACTCCCCTAAATTCATGTTCTATTTATTTAGTTTATGAAATGGATATAGCCAAGGAATGTGCTCTAGCCCTATACCTTCTTATTTCTGGATGTTGCACCACTGTTTGACAAACAATAATAAACGGCATTTGATTTTAGTTTTCATTAGGATCTCAATTTCTTAACCTTTTCGATAATGGATTAAAATATAATGTTTATTTCAAACTAAGGAAGTGTGTAATCTGGAGGGGATAGCAACATGAAAAAATTTATTTGCTGCTTTTTGGTTTTACTTTTAGTATCAGCTTGTGCCCAACAATCCAAAGTTCAGCAATCAAATCCAAACAACAATACTTCAGTAAAAATAACAAAACCAACAGATGTCAGTGGTGAGAAAGAAAAGAATAATCGTATAAAGAAGGGGTTAACGTTAGCTCAATTACATTATAAATATCCAACAGATTTCTTTTTTAGTGGTCCCAGAAGCAAGCGAGCAGTTGCACTAACCTTTGATGATGTTCCAGATCCTCGGTTTACTCCACAAGTCTTAGATCTTTTAAGAAAATATGGGGTGAAAGCAACCTTTTTTTGTGTTGGAAATCGAGCTAAACAACATCCTGAACTAGTCAAGCAAATGATCCAAGAAGGACATGAAATCGGAAATCATACCTATACTCATCCAAACCTCCCAAAAGTAAATAATGACCAGGTTCATGATGAAATCCAAAAAACAGAAAAAGTATTGTTTTCTATTGTGGGCTATAAACCTAAATTATTTCGACCACCATACGGAAATATCGAGGAAGCACAACTCCAATGGCTGGTAAGTGAAGGATATAAAACAATCCATTGGGACGTGGATTCTAAAGATTGGAAAGATCTTCATGCAACCCAAATTAAAGCGAACATACTTAAACATACCCATTCAGGTTCAATCATCCTACAGCATGCAGGTGGTGGAGAAAGTGAAAGCGATTATTTAAAGGAAACCATCAAGGCTCTGCCCGATGTCCTTCAAACCCTAAAATCTAAAGGATTTAAATTGGTTACGGTTTCCGAGTTATTAAATATTCCAAATAAAAAATAACATTTTAGGAATCCCTTCGGTTTGAACTGAATGAGACATCAGACCACGCAACAACACAAAAAAAGCTTATATCCCAAAGTGACGAGATATAAGTTTTTTCACTTTGATTATTTAGAATAAGTTACACTTGAAACTAGTAGCTTTTATGGATACTCATTTTTTTATAACCCCAGAGAAATCCCCTCGTAAAACTTCTTTCTCATTTTGATTTTGACATATAAAAGAAGCTGTAATAAGAGTTCTTTCATCTTGCTCTTCGAATTGCTCAATTTTCACTTCACAACGAATTGTATCAGCCGTAAAGACCGGTCTTAAAAATTCAAAAGTCATTTTACGAGCGAGTACATTATAATCGCCCCCTACTTTTGTTGGCAATGTAGCCGTTAGTAATCCCTGAATGACCAGCCTTCCTTGTTCATCTGGAGTAACATGATGAGACCCCGCATCACCTGAGACCTTCGTAAATAATTTCACATCTTCCGTCGTAAAAACCCTTTCAAAACGAATGACATCTCCAACTTGTAAAGACATGGTTTTCCTTCCTCCACATAAATCGTTTTTTAATTTGCTTAATCCAATGTCTAATTAATTACTCTGTTTCTTTTACATCACTCCCAAAACCTGTGTCAATAAAGACCGGAAGCTGATCCTGAATAAGGATCATGTTTGCACTTGAAATTTTTCTTACAAAAAAATGATCCGGGATTTTGGAAAAAGATAGGTCACCTCCATAAATTCAAATAACCATGAATGAACGTTCAGTCAGCTACATTATATAAATTTTTCAGAATGGCGTAAATTAAATAATCCCTTTTGCCGTAAGCACTTGATGGGTACCATCTGCAAA
>DATFAS010000257.1:0-4146 GCA_035254305.1 Bacillota bacterium | reverse complement strand
ATTGCTCAATCCTTCCGCCAGATCTTTCGGTTATTACGAATATAGGAACAGCCCATGTCGATAACCTTGGTGGTCGGATTGAAGATGTAGCTAGAACGAAATCAGAAATTATTAAAGGAATGAATCCATCTGGGACTTTATTTTTAAATGCTGATGACGAAAATTCAAAGTTGTTACAAACCCACGATTTTAAAGGAAAAATTGTTCGCGTAGGAACAAACAACACTGCTGATTATATAGCCTATAATATACATTATGTCGAGAATGGAATGTCATTTTGCGTGAAGATCTCTGGAGAGGAACAAACCTTCTTCATTCCGATATATGGTCAGCATAATGTATACAATGCTATGTTTGCCATCGCAATAGCCCATATGTACGGGTTCAGCCCTGATGACATGCGCAAGGGATTGGCAACCTATCAACGGCCCAATGCTAGGCTCACTATTCACCAGCTAGATAAGGGAATACAGTTAATCGATGATACCTGTCACGCGAATCCTGAAGCCATGAAAGTAGCCATTGATGTCCTTGCGCAAATTGGAAAAGGCCAAACGATTGCTGTATTCGAAAGAATGTCGACAAGAGGAAATCATGCCATCGAGGGCTATAGACAAGTTGGAAAACATCTTGCCGAGCAAAAAATTGATTATCTCTTCACACTAGGAAAAAAGGCTGTCTATTATGGGGAAGGCGCCATAGAAGCAGGTTACCCTACTGAAAAACTTTTTCACTTCTTAGACAAAGATCAGATGCACCAGGAGCTTCTTAAACATATCGAACCTGGAGCAACTGTTCTGATCAAAGGGGCAAGGGAAAGAAAAATGGTAGAGACAGTTGAATTCCTACAAAAGCAATATAAAAAATAAGACTATGAAGCTCATAGTCTTATTTTCTTATTAATTTCGCCTTAATCACTTCAAACCCATATTCCACTTTAATTAGAATAACCACATTCTGTGAAAGAAGTGATGGAACAAATTTAACCAATTCTTCTGCAGTGTCAAAAGAAAAAACCTTTTGTGGATTCATTCCATTAAGAACGGCACTCCTAGCCATTTCTCTCGCTTCATTGTCAACCGTTATAAGCCAGTCAACTTTGGCCTCCGCGATGAGCTTTCCAACCATAGTATCAAGTTGATTCTTCCATTCGCCCATCCGGTTTAGTTTTCCAATGATAACCATCTTTATTTTACCCTGTGATAAATCTTGGAGAACTTCTAAGGCAGATCGAATGGATGTAGGATTGGTACTCCAAGTATCATTAATGACAGTACTGCCCTCAATCCCCACACACAGCTGTGAACGATCGTCTAAATGTTGTAACGAAACAAGTCGGTCCGATGCCTGCTGTAGACCAACACCTAATGACCAAACAGCAGCCATAGCAGCCATCGCATTATACACATTGTGTCGACCAAGTCCCGGAACTCTACAGGAGTGCTTGAGTTGTTGAAACATAAATGTAAAATGCTGTGATCCTTCTTTATAAACGATATTCAATATCCGAAAGTCAGCACGATCATTAAAACCAAAGGTAAGTACACGCCCTTTAAAACGATCTAAATTCACCTTTTTTATATTATCATCATCTGCATTAAGAATAAGCGTTCCCTGTTCATCCACCACATCTAAGATTTCTGCTTTAGCCTCTATATAATTTTCTATTGTCTTACAGCGATTAAGATGGTCAAATCCAATATTGGTAATGATTCCTATCTGTGGTTTGAAATATCTACAGCTTTCGGTTATATCTCCTGGTCTAGCCACACCTGTTTCAAATACAGCCACATCCGTATTTTGATCAATTCCCAATAAATAGGGAAGATCGTAATTAGAAGCATTTCGACTTTTGTAGGTGGCTTGAACATGATAGTTCTCACTAAGGATATGCTTAATCATTTCTTTGGTTGTTGTTTTACCACATGTTCCTGTCACGGCTATAACCGGAATGGGGAAGAGACCTCTGTAATAGTCAATAAACTTCCAATATGCTTCCCTTATATTTGGTACCTCGATAATTGGAATTTTCTCATCAACCCCCAGAATAGCAGAAGGCTGATCCGTAAAAATTACACAGGAAGAATAACGATTGATTCGATGCCAGTCAATCTCTTCATGGTCATGCTTGTAGAAAAGTATGGTCTGATTTTCCATTTCCCTTATTTTCCTAGCCACATTGGTGATAGGAAGATCACATATTCCATTTGGAAGGACCAAACCCAATAAATCTAATATCTTAGATAGATAGATGGTTTTCAGTGATGTCCCCTCCTTATCGATTCGATCAGATCTGATAAATCAATATAGGTTTTTGATGCTTTAAACAAGTATAAGCTTCTTGGAAAATAGAACTCCTCTATATGAGGCATTGCTTCCTCAACAGAAGAATAGTAATAAATTTTTTCTCTTGGGGTTCCCCCCGCTAAGGCTCCATTAACATATTCCTTCGCCCATCCTCCAATAGCCACTAATTTCAAAAATTTTAACGTGGCAAGTTGAAGTCCAATTTGATAGTGAACATCCTTGGCATATTCTAGATTTCGTACATTTGGACCTTCCATATCACCTAAAACAAGAATGGTCGGCCGATCGGCCGATAAATGCGGAATTTCCTCTAAGAATAATCGAGTGCAATCAGGGTTTGCATTAAAATTATCATTAACTAAAATCGAATCATCTGATCCATAGATTAGTTGTTGTCTTCCTTCTAAAGGTGTGTACTTGGCTAAGCCCATACAAATGTTTTCAATTGATATTCCTAGATGCAAACCTACCAAAATCGCAGCTAATGCATTCCCTACGTTATATTTGCCATACGTTGGGATCATAACTGGGAATTCCCCCTCCTTTCCCTTCACTACAAAAAAAGTGGAGAAACCCATCGTGTGAATTTCCTCTGCCCAAATATCATACTTATTGGAGAATCCAAAACGAAGAACCTTCCCCGCATAGTTAGCAATCGGTAATTCATTACAATATTCATCTTCCCCATTAACGATTAAGATTCCATTCGGATCAAGATATTCTATTAGCTCTGCTTTCGCAGCAAGTATTCTTTCCATCGAACGCATTCGAGAATAATGTGCACGATGAATAGCCGTAATGACACCAATAGTCGGTTGAACCATTCTAGTTGAACAACGAATTACACCAAGTGTCTTCATCCCTGCCTCTAATACAGCTGCCTCAACTATATCAGATAGTTCAAAGAGATTACTCGCAACCCCAAATGGACTATTCATCGTTCGCGGACTAATTAAGGTATGAAATTGTTCTCTAAGAATCGACCCAATCATTTCTTTGGTTGTAGATTTTCCTGAGCTTCCCACCACCTCAATCACTGGAATACTAAATTGAACTCGATAGTAAGCCGCTAATCGATAGAATGCTTCTGTGATATTCTCAACTTCAATAATTTCTATTCCCTTATCCTTCCATAGTGTTAAGTCAAGAGAATGTGGCGCCTCAACGACAATAGCGCTAGTTTTTGTGGCATCCACGTAGTTTAGGCTGGTATATTCATCAAACCAAAAATACAGCTCATAGGGCCCCCTTCTATGTGAAGGTCTCCCTATACACCTAACTTTTGCCTTCCCCTCTCCTAGAATAAAATGCCCCTGCATAATCCCAGCAAGCTCTTGTGTAGTATAATCCCTCAACATTTCCCCACCTCTTTACAGATGAAGGTCTTCTTTATTTACTTATTCTTGTAACAAGGGAATTGATTGTACATTTAACCTTGTAAAGTTGTTTGAGAAGCCCATATCATGATCAACCTATACCGATAACCAATGTTCAATTCATATAATAAATAGATCTAATCTTGAATAGAGAGGAGACTTTTCCGTTGCGAAGACTTAAGCTATTGTTTATCACCCGCGATTTCACTAAATATGTAGAGAGAAACACTCACTATCTTATAAACGAGCTCGCGAAGATAACGAATCTTTCAGTATGGCATGAAGCAGGCAATATCCAGAACATTCTAAGACAAATACCTACTGAGCCGGATTTTATTCTTTTAAATGATTTAAAGGAAAGCCGTTGCCCCGAAATCAGTGGGCTATCTACTTTAAATTGTCCATTTGGTATCATAATGCACGACCTTCATTACAAGGTAGAAAAGCGAAAAAAATTTATCGA
>DATFAS010000256.1:0-17888 GCA_035254305.1 Bacillota bacterium | reverse complement strand
AACTCTCCGACGGAATCATTCCGTGTGAGAGTTTTTAGTGGTCACTTTCTTCTATACCATTTAGTATCCATGATACTTTCACATTTCCGGTTGTACGATAAAATGTCCATCTGGAATTGTTTGTGTAACAGTTAATTTTTCCTAACTAACAGTGAACAGCACTCCACATGACTCGTATGAGGGAACATATCTACTGGCTGGACTTCCTCCGTACAGTATCCTCCCTGTTCTAAAATCGCAAGATCTCGTGCTAATGTGCTTGGATTACAAGATACATAGACGATTCTCTTAGGCATCATCTTAAGTAGTGTCTGAAGAAGTGTCTCATCGCATCCCTTGCGAGGTGGATCTACTACTACTACATCGGCCCGGATTCCTTGCGCATACCACCAAGGAATAACTTTTTCCGCTTCTCCCACTGCAAATTCCACATTGTCCATATGATTAAGCTTCGCATTTCGCTTAGCATCAGCTATAGCATCGGGCACAATTTCTACCCCATATACTTTTTTGGCCTTTTGAGCTAAGAAAAGAGAGATGGTACCAATGCCACAATAGGCATCGATTACTGTTTCATTGCCAGTAAGCTTTGCATACTCCAATGCTTTTCCATACAGCACCTCAGTCTGTTTCGGATTAACCTGATAAAAGGATCTAGCAGAAATAGCAAATTTGACCGGGCCAATGTAATCATAAATATAAGGCTCACCCCATATAATCTCGGTTTGATCCCCAAAGATGACATTGGTATTTTTGGTGTTACTATTTTTTACGATGCTTTTGATATCCGGTATTCTTTTGGTTAATTGATGAATGAACTCCTCTTGATGAGGGATTTCCTGCCCGTTGACCACGAGGACAAGCATGAGCTCTCCTGTTTTGAATGCAACCTTTGCTACAACATGACGAAGCAGCCCTCGCCTCGTCTCTTCATTGTAAGCACGAATTCCAAGGGATGCGGCAACCTCTTTAACCATATTCACGATTTCATCGTTTTTTTCATGTTGAATCATACAGGCATCCATATTAATGATTTGATGGGTCCGAGGGGCATAGAATCCACCAACTAGACCACCTTCTTCTTCACCGAAAGGGACCTGGGCCTTATTCCTATATCTCCATGGGTCTTGCATACCTAGCGTGTCTAGAATCCTGACCTGCTCGATTTTACCAATACGCCGCAAATTTTCTTCTACCATGATCTTCTTCTGACGAAGCTGTTCTTCATAGCTCATATGCTGAAGAGAACATCCTCCACAACGATGATAGATCGGACAAGGAGGTTCCTGACGATTAGGGCTTACTTCGAGAACCTCTAATAATTTAGCATATCCATAACTTTTTTTGATTTTTAGGACCTTTGCCTTTACCCGTTCTCCTGGTAAAGCTCCAGGGACAAATAAGGTGAAGCCAGCATATCGGCCCACCCCATCTCCCTCATGGGTTAAACCATCAATATGTAATTCAATTTCTTGATTTTTTTCAACAGGAATGACTATTTCTTTCTTCATCGTTCCACCTATTTTTTTGGCATGATGACATCAATATGACTTGGCAGTGCTGTAAAATCGATGGGTAGTTCTCCACCCAACTCTCCGTCTAGATTAATCATAACATTTGCAGTAGATGTAGCTTTTAAACGTTTTGTTTGGAAATAAATCACATCGGGTTCCTTAATATGATCCCCTTTGATCACTCGAGAAGCAATTCGAATAAATTCCGGAAGTGTTGTTTTTCGTACGATTATGCAATCGAATTTTCCATCTGATAAATCCGCATGAGGAGCTAACTTCTCTAATCCTCCAACCGAATTACTGTTCGATATGAGAAAAAGCATAATTTCTTCTTCAATCACCCGAAATTCTGTTTCAATACGAACCTGGCTAGGCCGAATGAAGGGTAGCTTCTCAATACCCTTCATGTAATAGGCTAGCTGACCAAGGATCGTCTTAAGTTTACTAGGAACCTCATAAGTTAAATCAGTTAGCGCACCAAACCCTGCAATATTAATGAAATATTTATCATTTATCTTCCCAATATCGATGGGCTGTGGTACACCATTAATGATTTCTTCACAGGCCTTCTGAACATTTCTGATAGGTAGCCCAATTGCCCGTGCAAAATCATTGGTTGTTCCCGCTGGAATAATGCCTAGTGGCGGCCTTCCCTTCCGTTCTGCCATCCCATTAACAACCTCGTATAAAGTGCCATCACCGCCGGCAGCTATGATAAGATCGAATCCTCTTTGTATAGCTCTTTGTGCAGCAAGGGTTGCATCACCAGGCCCCTTAGTCGCATGGCAAGATGTTTCATAACCTGCCTGTTCAAACATATCTAGAATTTCCGGTAGCTTTTTAACGAATTCTTCTCTCCCTGAAGAGGGATTATAGATCAAACGTGCACGTTTCATGATTGATCACCTTTTATTTCTCAGTTATTTTTAACTGGAACATTTAAAAAAAAAGAGGAGCGCGAACCCCTCTTTTAACCATTTTCTACTTATTTAATTCCTGTTGCAACAATTGATTTACCATTCCAGGATTTGCCTTCCCTTTGGTTGCTTTCATTACTTGTCCAACTAAGAAACCAATGGCACGATCTTGCCCAGCATGAAAGTCTGCAACTGCTTGAGGATTTGCAGCTACGATATCTGCTACCATTTTTGCAATTTCACTAACATCACTTATTTGTACAAGACCTTTTTCTTCTACAATCTTTGCTGGTTCCTTGCCTGTTTCAATCATTTCCTTGAAAACAGTCTTAGCAATCTTCGTGCTAATTGTTCCCTTCTGGATTAAGTTAATCATTTCACCAAGGCCTTTAGCAGTGATTTGAACATCCTTCAGTTCTAATTGACTGGCATTTAAATAACCCATCAATTCTCCCATAACCCAGTTAGAAGTAGTCTTTGCATCTGCACCCGTTGAGACAGCCTCTTGGAAGAAGTTAGATATATCTTTTGAAGCTGTTAACACTTCAGCATCCTGAGGGGAAAGTTCATATGCTTCAATATACCTTGCTCTTCTCTCATGAGGTAGCTCAGGAATACTGCTACGGATTTCTTCTACCCAATCACGGCTAATCTTAATTTTCACAAGATCTGGATCTGGGAAATAGCGGTAGTCATGAGCTTCTTCTTTACCACGCATAGAAATAGTTCGTGCGTTCGCATCATCCCAGCGGCGTGTTTCTTGAACAACCAATTCGCCACGATCTAGAACCTCTGCTTGTCGCTGTTGTTCGTATTCTAAACCACGTTGTACGTTGCGGAAGGAGTTCATATTTTTTAATTCTGCTCTAGTTCCGAAGGCCTCTTGACCATAAGGGCGTAAGCTAATATTTGCATCACAACGGAGGGACCCTTGTTCCATTTTCACGTCGGAAACCTCGCAATATTGGATAATCGACTTTAGCTTCTCTAGATAAGCTCTAGCCTCTTCTGGAGTTCGGATATCAGGTTCTGATACGATTTCGACAAGAGGGACACCCACACGATTGTAGTCAGCCAATGTTGCATATCCACCCTCAGCATGGATCAATTTCCCAGCATCTTCTTCTAAGTGTAAACGAGTAATCCCGATTCTTTTTGTTTCCCCATTTACCTCAATATCTATCCATCCATTCTGTCCAATAGGTTGATCATATTGTGAAATCTGATAAGCCTTAGGAAGATCAGGATAAAAATAGTTTTTTCGGTCAAATTTCGATTCCTCAGGAATCGTGCAATTCAGTGCTAATGAAGCTTTTATCGCAAACTCGACTGCCTTCTGATTGAGGACAGGAAGTACCCCAGGATGTCCTAAACAGATCGGGCATGTATGTGTATTCGGCGGTGCTCCAAATTCTGTAGAACAACCGCAAAAGATTTTGGATTTGGTAGATAATTCGGCATGGACCTCGAGTCCAATCACTGTTTCATATTTCATGGTTAATCCTCCCTCCTATAGATTTGGGCGAGCTTTATGATATGGCGTATTTTGCTCATAAGCATGAGCCACACGCAACACGGTGGATTCATCAAAATGTTTACCCATAATCTGCAATCCTACCGGCATCCCGTTTCCTGCAAAACCACAAGGAACACTTATCGCAGGAATTCCCGCTAGGTTGACAGGGACTGTGCAGATATCGTTCAGATACATGGTTAATGGATCCGAAATTTTCTCACCAATTTTGTAGGCGGTAGTTGGTGCTGTTGGTCCAATAATAACATCATATTTAGAGAACAGCTGTTCAAAGTCCTGTTTGATCAATGTACGAACCTTCTGTGCCTTCTTATAATAGGCATCATAATATCCAGAGCTTAAGGCATAAGTTCCGATCATAATTCTTCGCTTCACTTCAGACCCAAAGCCGTGGCTTCTTGTTTCCTTATACATTTCGATGAGGTTTTCCCCATTGTCCGAACGTACTCCATATCGTACCCCATCATAGCGTGCAAGGTTTGAAGATGCTTCACAAGGTGCGAGAATATAATAGGTCGGTACAGCATACTCTGTGTGAGGAAGAGAAACTTCTTCTACAATTGCTCCTAATCCCTCTAGTACCTTCAACGCCTCTAAAACTTTTTCTTTAACCTCTGGATCAATTCCTGTACCAAGCAATTCTTTTGGAACACCAATTTTAAGTCCCTTCACATCGCCTGTCAACGCTGAAATATAGTCAGGAATCTCGACCTCAGCAGATGTAGAATCATAAGGATCATGTGCAGCAATTGTAGAAAGAACATAAGCTGCATCCTCTACATTTCTTGTGATCGGCCCGATCTGATCGAAGGACGAAGCATAGGCAACAAGACCAAATCTTGAAACTAATCCATATGTCGGCTTCAATCCAACCACTCCACAGAATGCTGCAGGTTGACGAATGGAACCACCCGTATCTGTACCAAGCGCAAAAAAGGCTTGTCCAGCTGCAACGGCTGCTGCTGAGCCGCCACTTGAACCACCAGGTACGAACTCTGTATTCCAAGGGTTGTAAGTAGGGTGAAATCCTGAATTCTCGGTTGAACCACCCATTCCAAATTCGTCTAGGTTTGTTTTCCCAACTAGAACCGCTTCTGCAGCTCCTAATCGATCCATAACGGAAGCATTGTAGATAGGATCATAATTTGCTAAGAGCTTACTTCCGCAGGTCGTACGTATATGTTCTGTTACAATATTGTCCTTCACCGCTGCGGTCAATCCAAATAAAAGCCCCAACTCTTTGCCTTGCACAAGTTCCTCATCTAGCTGCTTTGCCCTACTACGAGCACCTTCTTCATCTAAGGTGAGGAATGATTTAAGCTTAGGTTCTGTTTCCTTAATCCGATCAAACGTCTCTGTTACAATATCAGTAACAGTCAGCTCTTTGTTACTTAATTGATTATGTATCTCCATAATTCTCTTATCAAAAATGGACACCGTAACACCTCCAAAGAAAGCTTTCATATTGGACAGATAAATACGCTTGAGCTTATGAGTGCTAATCAAGCTATTTATTCATCTTCATTCGTATGTTACAAATACGATTCCTTACTCCATAACAGCTGGAACTTTAAAATGGCCGTCTTCTTGATCTGGAGCATTCCGTAATGCTTCATCACGATCAATAGAAGGTCTTTCTTCATCTTCACGCATCACATTATAAACTTCCATAACATGGCTTGTTGGTTCAACATTCTCTGTATCCAATTCGTTTAGCTTCTCAAAGAAATTTAAAATGGCATTCAATTGAGTTGTATATTGAACAGCCTCTTCTTCTGTTAAATTCAAACGGGCTAATTTAGCCACATGTTCTACTTGATCACGAGAAATTTCACTCAACCGGTCCACCTCCATAAATTCTAATAAAGAACATTTGCCCTTATGCGTAGACGGAATTGAAAAAAAGGTTATAAATTCCTAAACGCCCATAAAACAAATCATACCAAATATTACAGGGTACCGCAATTGCGGTACCCTGTGTTATTCCTTACTTTTTTCAACCATTGGAGTAGATCAGCAGAAGAATAGAAAGGACGGAAAATCCGATTCCAATCGCATAAATAACCATAACAGCTTGCCGCTGTGAAAGTCCTGTACTCATTAAACGATGATGAACATGGCGCCTGTCCGGCTTATAAATAGGGCTTCCCTCTTTAATTCTCATGAAGATCACTTGAATCGTATCAAAAACAGGAACACCTAATGCAAGAATGGTAATAGTTAGAGTGAGAAGTGTTGCACTTTTCATCGTTCCATATAGAGAAGTAACCCCGATAACATATCCAAGGAACATAGATCCAGCATCCCCTAAAAAAATGGAGGCAGGATGAAAATTATGCCTTAGAAAAGCAAGGCTTGCACCGATCATAATAACTGCAAGTGAGGCTACATCAAACTGATGCTTCAGGATCGCAATAAAGAATAGCGTAAGGGATGAAATCGTCGTAATTCCACCTGCCAGTCCATCCATTCCATCCAGAAAATTAATCATGTTAATAAAACCGACAATCCAAACAATGGTCATTAAAACTGCAATCCAATCAGGGAAAATCATTAATCCCCTACCATCCCAAAACCGACTAATACCAAAAAACTGAATCCCCATTGCATAAGCAAAAATAGCGCTTCCGATTTGGCCTAGTAGCTTTGGCCAAGCAGGGAAATCCTTCCCCTTAGACTTAAACCAGTCATCCACAAGTCCAATTAAGAGAAGTAAAAGTCCTCCCCATGCCAATACATCATTAAGAGGTGTTGAAGGAAAGAAAAGAAACAATGTGGAGATACTCCCAATGTAAATAGCCAAGCCACCCGATAGGGGAATCGGAGTTTGATGAATCTTTCTTGAGTTGGGTTGATCTACTACTCCAAATTGGGTTGCCCATCTCTTGGTTACTGGAATCAGTAAATAAACAATAAAGAAGGCAAATAGGCATACCACAAGATACACAACCATATGTACCCGCCCTTTATACTGGAATTTATCTCTATTGTCACCCAAAATCAAAGAATATATTGAAAACAAAAAAAGGAACTGCTTAACCAAAGCCTTTGGTTAAGCAGTCCGATTTCTTATTGTAACAAATCCATAAATTCAGCCTCTGTTACTACTTTAATGTTTAGCTCTTGAGCCTTCTTTAATTTAGAGCCTGCACTTTCCCCAGCAACAACAAGGTCTGTTTTGGCACTCACACTGCCTGTGACTTTACCACCACGAGCTTCGATCTGTGCTTGTGCTTCTTTTCTACTTAAAACTTCTAGAGTTCCAGTTAATACAATAGTTTTTCCGGCAAAAGGTGAATCAGACGCCACTTGATCTAATCGTGGGCCTTTATATTCAAAGTTAATTCCTGCTTCCCGCAATCGTTGAGTCGTATGACGAGCCTGTTCACTTCGGAAGTAAGAGACAACACTCTCTGCCATCTTAGGCCCAACCTCATCCACACTAAGCAGTTCCTCTTCAGTTGCTTCTATGAGTTGGTCCAAATGAAGGAAGGTTTGACTTAATGTCTTTGCAGCCTTAGCTCCTACATGACGGATTCCCAGACCAAAGAGTAGCTTTTCTAATGAGTTATCTTTACTTCTCTCAATACTATCTAACAGGTTATCTACAGATTTCTCTCCCATTCGTTCCATCTGTACAAGCTGTTCACGATTAAGGAAATAGATATCTGATACATCATGAATAAAGTGATGATTGAACAATTGAGTAATCACCTTTTCTCCAAGCCCATCAATGTTCATAGCATTGCGTGAAACAAAGTGAATCAATCCTTCTCTAATTAAAGCAGGACAACTTGGATTGACACAACGGAGAGCCACTTCCTCTTCATTGCGGATCAATGGGCTTTTGCATTCAGGGCAATGATCTGGCATTGAAAAAGGTGTTTCCTTCCCCGTTCTTCTCTCCGTAAGTACCCCTACAACCTCAGGAATAATATCTCCTGCTTTTTTTACAATGACCTGATCGCCAATCATCAGCCCTTTTTCTCGAATCATATCTTCATTATGGAGTGAAGCACGTTTGACTGTTGTCCCAGCAAGAGTAACTGGAGTTAAAAGTGCCGTAGGTGTCACCGCCCCCGTACGGCCAATACTTACTTCGATTCCTTCAAGGGTTGTCACCACTTCTTCTGCAGGAAACTTATAGGCGATAGCCCAACGAGGACTTTTCGCTGTTGTACCTAACTCCTGCTGTTGAGAGTAACGATCTACCTTAATGACCATGCCATCAATATCGTAGGGAAGCTGACTTCTTTTCTGTGTCCAGCCTTCCACAAATTGAATCACGTCCTCAATAGAATCGAAAATTCTCCGTTCTTGATTCACCTTGAACCCTAACTGTTCTAAATAATTAAGTCCTTCACTATGGGAAGAGAGATGATGCCCTTCTATGGACCCAATCCCGTATACAAACAAATCAAGGGAACGTTCAGCAGCAAGCTTCGGGTCTAATTGACGAAGTGAACCTGCTGCTACATTGCGGGGATTCGCAAACAACATTTCCCCTTTTTCTGCTCTAATTTGATTCAAACGTTCAAAGGATTTTCTCGGCAAAAATGCCTCGCCACGTACTTCTATCGATACAGGTTCCATTAATCTTAATGGCATGGATCCAATCGTCTTTAAATTTTGTGTAATATCTTCTCCAATAGACCCGTCACCACGTGTGGCACCTTGTACAAAATAGCCATTCTCATATCTTAATGAAACCGCAAGCCCATCTATTTTCAACTCACAAACATATCTAACCTGATCTTCAGTAACTCCTTGGCGAACACGCCGATCAAAGTCACGTAGGTCATCCCTACCAAAGCTGTTCCCTAAACTAAGCATAGGAATTCGATGCTCGACCTTATCAAAGAATGGAAGAGGTGTTCCACCTACCCGCTGGGTAGGTGAATCACTAGTGCGTAGCTCTGGATTTTCCTCTTCAAGCTTAATCAACTCTTTCATAAGCTGATCATATTCCTGGTCTGATATTTGTGGTTCATCCTTCACATGATATAAATAATTATGGTTCTCGATGGTTTGTCTAAGCTCATTGACTCTATCTTTTATACCCGCTTGATCCATGGCAACCATCCTTTATCTAAACAACTTTTTTAACTGGTGCAAATTTGGCTAGCAGCTTTTTAATTCCGACAGGAGCTGGGAAAGCAATGTCTAGCTCTAAGCTATCTCCCTGCCCTTTCACACTAACAACGGTCCCTAAGCCCCATTTGCCATGCTCCACCCGATCGCCAACTTTCCATTCTATGGACAAGTCTGCCCCTTGTTGAGGAATCGGTTGCTTTGCACCTGGACGAACGCCTGTCCTAGGCCCATTGCTCTCAGTTTTTGGATTCGCCGGTTCGTTCCCTTCCAATAACTCGGCCGGAATCTCATCTAGGAAACGAGATGGAGGATTCATTGTTGTTCGCCCATACAATGTTCTCATTTGCGCTCTAGTCAGATATAATTCCTTCTCGGCCCGGGTAATTCCTACATAAGCGAGCCTTCTCTCTTCTTCCATTTCCTCATCCTCGAAGAGTGCTCTCGAATGTGGGAATACCCCCTCCTCAAGCCCAACTAAGAATACAATCGGAAATTCCAATCCCTTCGCACTGTGAAGGGTCATCAGGATAACCTTGTCATCAGAAGTAGGATCATCATCAACAGAATCAATATCAGCAACTAAGGCTAATTCGGTCAAGAACGAGACTAAAGATTTATCATCATTCTTATTTTCAAAATCCATGGTCACAGATAGGAATTCATCAATGTTCTCTAGTCTTGCCTTTGCTTCTAATGTTCCCTCAAGCTTATACATTTCCCTATACTCTGTTCGTTTTAAAATTTCTTCTGTTAGCTCAGTGACACTTAAATATTCTGTCATACGTTCTATATCTGAAATCATTTGTGCAAATTCAGTAATGGTCTTACCTGCCTTGCCTGTTAAACCAATTTGGTCACTTTCAAGGATTGCACGATACATGGATATATCCTGTGCAGCGGCAAATGCTGCGATCTTATCGATACTAGCCTGGCCAATTCCACGCTTAGGTACGTTAATAATCCGTTGTAAGCTAATATCATCATCTGGGTTAGCAATTAATCTTAAATAAGCAAGAATGTCCTTAACCTCTTTGCGATCATAGAACTTCGTGCCTCCCACAATTTGATATGGAATATTAGATTTAAGGAAAACTTCCTCGACTACCCGTGATTGAGCATTCGTACGATAAAGAACGGCAAAATGATTATAGCGATTCCCTTCACGAATCCCCTGATTAATCCGATTAGCGATATAGTAAGCCTCTGAATGTTCACTATCAGCCTTGAAAAGTTGAATCTTCTGGCCTTCATCATTTTCAGTCCATAAATTCTTGGCTTTTCGTCCGATATTTTTACTGATTACATGATTGGCTGCTTGCAGAATCCTTTTCGTTGAACGATAATTTTGCTCTAGTTTTACAACAGTCGCATTCGGATAATCTTCTTCGAAATTTAGGATATTCGAAATATCCGCACCACGCCAACGATAGATGGATTGGTCTGAATCCCCTACCACACATATATTTTTGTGCTTGTCTGCTAGCATTTTAACCAATAAATATTGGGCACGGTTGGTATCCTGGTACTCATCAACATGTATATAAAGAAACTTCTTTTGATAGAAATCAAGAACCTCTGGCACTTCACTAAATAGGCGAATCGTAATCATGATTAGGTCATCAAAGTCTAATGATTGATTGCTCTTTAGCTTCTTCTGATAAAGCTCGTAAACTTGATGAACAACTGTTTGGAAAACATCACCTATTAAATTACCATATTGTTTAGGTGTCTTAAGTTCATTCTTCGCTGAACTGATTGAAGAAAGTATAGCTCTAGGATCAAATTTCTTCGGATCCATATTAAGCTCCTTAAGACATTGTTTTACAACCGAAAGCTGATCACCAGAATCTAGAATCGTAAAGTTCCGATTGTACCCTAGACGATCAATATCTCTTCTAAGAATACGTACACACATAGAGTGGAATGTTGAAATCCAAATCTCATCTGCTGTTCCACCTGCAATTGCAGCAATCCGATCACGCATTTCTCTTGCTGCTTTATTAGTGAACGTAATCGCAAGAATACTCCAAGGTACTACGCGCTTTTCTCGTAGCAAATATCCAATTCGCTGAGTTAATACTCTTGTTTTACCACTTCCCGCACCGGCAATAATTAATAGAGGACCTTCTGTTGAAACAACCGCCTGTTGCTGTTCAGGGTTCAAACCCTTCAGCACATCCCTCTCTCCTGCAAATAAACTCATGTATATCAACTCCTTACACTTCTGTACTACACCAACTACTTCTTGTTAAACTGCCCTCACGCGAACATTTGTTTCTATTTTACCATAGGTTGAAGTCTTAGTCCTCTTTAACTGCTGAGACCGTCTTCAACGCCATGGAAAGATTTTCATATATGACATTACCTACTATGATTGTATCTGCAATGGCTCCCATTTCTCGGGCCTGCTCAACATTCTGTATTCCTCCACCATAAAATAGCCGCGATTGCTTCAGTACTGACTTAGCATCTCTAACTAGCTGAGGATCCCCATAGGCTCCACTATATTCTAGATACAGGATTGGTAATTTTAACATTTGATCAACTAATCTAGCATAAGCTTTTATTTCTTGGCTCGAAGTTTCTATTTTGGATTTCGTTAATTCAGCAACTTTCGCTGATGGATTTAGAACAATATATCCTTCTAAGGCAACTTCCTCCCATTTAACAAAGGGGCCATACTCTACTAAACCCTCAACATGTTGTCCAAAAATCCATTTAGGATCTTGAGCATTAACAACAAGTGGAACAAAATAAAAATCAAAACCCGGTACAACAGCTTCCATAGTAGAAACTTCTAAAATACATGGTAGTGGAAATCGCCGGACACGACTCATTAATTCAATCGTATTATCAAACGAAATTCCTTCAGTACCACCTATGACTATTGCATCGGTACCAGATTCACAAATAGCTTCCAACGATCTATCATCAATATCCTTCTCCGGATCAAGCTTAAAAATATGACGCCATTGTTTGAAATCCACGGTATTTACCCCCTGAAAAAAATCCAGAAAACCTTCGTCTATTATACCTAAATCCATCTGGTTAACAAAATGATAAAACTATGTATTTGCGATTACGCTATACACCAAATAAAAAAGCCTCTACGAAAGAGGCTTAATTATTCCTATTCATTCTTGGTACCATTAATCCGATCCAATGCCATTTGGTAGCCATCATTTCCATAATTGAGGCAACGCTTAACCCTTGATATGGTTGCAGTGCTTGCTCCTGTTTCATCCTCAATCTGGTTATATGTGAAGCCTTCTCTAAGCATTCTGGCTACTTCTAATCTTTGTGCCATAGATTTCATTTCATTAACGGTACAAAGGTCATCAAACAATACATAACAGTCATCTATAGTCTCAAGGCTAAGGATGGCTTTAAATAATTGCTCCAATTCTTTTCCCCGAATCTTATCTAATTGCATAGTTCCACCTCTCAGTTTCAAGTGAATAAGCTGTGTCTTTCACGGTGTAATGCGTTAAAATTTTCACGAGATAAAGGCATGCCATCTATACTATATTTCATCTTAAATATTTTTGCAACAAGAAATCGCTTTCAATGAAATAGAAAAGCAACACACCCAACGAACAGGTGTGTTGCACATTCAATCTAAGATAAATAAGCTTCTTTAATTTGCTGATTCGTTAATAAGCTGCTTGCCTGATCATGGAGAATAATTTCTCCTGTCTGAATAACATAACCACGGTGAGCAATCTGCAAAGCTTGATTGGCATTTTGTTCAACCAGCAGTATTGTCATTCCCTCTTTATTCACTTCCTGGATAATCGTGAAAATCTGTTCCACCAGAATCGGTGCGAGACCCATGGATGGTTCATCTAGCATAAGGATCTTAGGTCTTGACATTAATCCACGAGCAATCGCCAACATCTGCTGTTCTCCACCACTCATTGTACCTCCCTTTTGATTGATTCTTTCTTTTAACCGAGGGAAGTAATGGTAAGCACGTTCGAATCCGTCCTGTATTAGTTTCTTATCCTTAAGGCCAAATGCCCCCATTTCCAGGTTTTCTTTAACCGTTAATTTCGGGAAAATTCTTCTACCTTCAGGCACATGGGCAATACCAAGACTAGCTGTAATATGTGGTGGAAGCTTGGTTATATCCTTACCATCATACTCTATATTTCCCTGTTTGGTTGCTACCTGTCCACAAATGGCCTTTAGCGTTGTTGATTTCCCGGCACCATTGGAACCGATTAAAGTAACAACTTCTCCTTGATTTACTTCTATATTGATACCTTTTAACGCATGGATTCCACCGTAGTAAGTATGAACGCCATTTAATTTTAACAATGCCACTTATGCATCACCTTCCTTATGATGCCTCATCGGCACTCTTACCTAGGTAGGCTTCGATCACTCGCTTATTGGTGCGGATCTCTTCTGGAGTGCCTTCAGCAATCTTTTGTCCGTAATCCAGTACATGGATGTTCTCACTTAACTTCATCACTAGCTTCATATCATGCTCGATTAACACAATGGATAGTTTCAATTCATCCCGTAGACGGAAAATAAAGTCTGTTAATTCCACAGTTTCCCTTGGATTCATCCCTGCCGCTGGTTCATCCAGGAGAATAATCTTTGGAGAAGCAGCTAATGCACGAGCAATCTCTAACCGGCGCTGTACACCATAAGGGAGACTTTGGGCTTCATTATTTGCAATATCCTCAATTCCTACAAATTTCAGGAGACGATAAGCTTCAACACGAACACGTTCCTCTTCTTCTTTAATTCTTCTACCATTCCGAAGAATCCCGAAGATTCCCGCCTTCAGCCGTGTATCCATACCAACCATCACATTCTCTAGAGCCGTCATTTCTTTAAATAAGCGGATATTCTGAAATGTTCTAGCAATCCCTCTAGATGAAATTTGATCCGGGCGCAGCCCTTTAATTGACTTCCCATCTAGAAGAACATCCCCCTCATCAGGAACATAGAACCCCGTTACCATATTGAAGAAGGTTGTTTTCCCTGCTCCATTTGGTCCTATAACAGCTGTAATCGTCCCTTTATTAATCGAAACACTTACATCGGCTACAGCAATCAGACCCCCGAAGCGTTTCGTAATATTTTTAATTTCTAAGACGGTACTCATGCTTCCTTCCTCCCATCCTGAACAGTCCCCATTTTGCCTAGAATTCCAGTCTGCGGCAACGTCTTATCCAATTCCTTGATTCTTTCAATATCAATAGCCGGACGTTTAGCGGGTATAATTCCTGAAGGCCTGAAGATCGCAATACAAATCAGGATGACACCGAAGATAAGTCTTTGAAACTTAGACGGATCCAATTCACTAGGAATATTCACGATACCTGACATAGATAATTCGTTCATCCACTGGGAGATCTCTTGAAGTACCTGAACATTCAATACGGTAATAATGGCGCCACCAACTATTACCCCAGGGACACTTCCGCTACCACCCAAGATAACCATAACTAGAATACTAATGGACTGCATTAAGATAAAACTAGTTGGATCGACGAATGTTTGCTTCGCAGCAAAGATGACACCTACAATCCCTGCAAAGGAGGCTCCTGTCGCAAATGCCATTAGCTTCGTTTTAACTAGAGGGATCCCCATTGCTTGAGCCGCTAATTCATCCTCACGAATAGCAATCCAAGCACGACCTAAACGTGAGTTCTCCAGACGTTTATTCACAAGAATGATAAAGGCAATCACAATTAACACGAGATAATAATAATGAAGTGGAGTATTTAGTGTCATCCCAAATAGCTGAGGTTGTGTAATGGCAGGAAGACCTCTTGGACCATTTGTAATATTAATGGGATGATCTAGGTTATTAAAGACAATACGAACAATTTCACCGAAACCCAGGGTTACGATGGCTAAATAGTCACCCTTCACCTTCAATACTGGCAAACCAAGCAAGATTCCAAAGGTTGCTGCCACAACAAGTCCTACTAATAAGAACAGCCAAAACCAACCACCACTAAGGGGAAATTGCATAACAGAAGTCGGAATAAATTTGTTTGCTTGAGCTGTCGCAAATATCGCATAGGAATATGCTCCTGCAGCAAAAAATGCAACATATCCCATATCTAACAATCCAGCAAATCCAACCACGATATTAAGTCCCAAGGCCATGGCTACATATATCCCTACGTTAGAGGAAACCTCCATATAGTATGGATTTGCACCTGTTGCAAACGGTAGTAATACTAGAAATATTAGAGCCCCTACAATAATTCGTATCTTATTTGGAATCTTATCCGAATAGTAGAGCACTAGGAAAGAAAATAAGAGCATTAGAAAGGCAATAACCGATTTCTCGGCAAAATGCAGCCAAAGAGATGCTACGAGCAAATACACACAGTTAACCGCATATTGTGATGCTTGAGTTGCAAATAAAGGTTTAAATAATTTACCCATGGTTTGCTCACCTACACTTTCTCTTTCACTGCTTCACCCAATAATCCTTCGGGCTTAAACAGTAAAACTAGAATCAGGAGGGCAAAAGCAAAAACGTCCTTATATTCAGCACCAATAGCTCCCCCTGTTAAAGGATCCAAATAAGCAGATCCCACTGATTCAAATAAGCCTAACAAGACGCCCCCAAACATGGCTCCTTGAATATTACCAATTCCACCAAGAACTGCTGCCGTAAACGCTTTTAATCCTAATAAGAAGCCTATAAATGGATTAATAGTAGCAAAATATTGAGCATAAAGAACCCCTGTCGCACCACCTAGCCCTGATCCAATGAAAAAGGTAATAGCAATTACTTTATTAACATTGATCTGCATTAATGAGGATGTAGTTTGATCCTGTGCTACAGCACGCATCGCTTTACCCCATTTGGTTTGTTTAACAAACACCTGCAAGGCAATCATCATAACGATAGCTGAGACCATAATGATGATAGACTTCATAGGTAGTACAGCAGTTTGGGTTATTGGGATTGATTTCGTGAACAGCTGAGGACTGTTCAGGAAGAATGCATTCCTTGTCACACCCTCTACCAAACGAACCAAATCTTGTAGTAAAAAGGAAACACCAATAGCTGAAATGAGAACGACAAGACGAGGAGAGTTGCGAAGTGGACGATAAGCAATTCTCTCAATTCCTACTCCTAATCCACCTGCAAAAACTGTCGCAACAAGCAATGCCCCAATCAAGGCTACGAACGGATTCATTCCATCAAGAATGCCCCCGCTTTTGAAATACAGAAGAACTTCCGTTCCTACAAATGCACCCACCATGAAGATCTCGCCGTGGGCAAAATTAATTAACTCGAGAATCCCGTAAACCATCGTGTAGCCGAGTGCTACAACTGCATACAGGAAGCCTAAGGTAAGTCCATCGATTAGAACTTGTGGTAGGATCGCAACATAAAAATCTAGACCCATAAGCTTTCCCTCTTTCTATTTTTGTGTTTCTTATCTCACCAACTAATCCTTCTAGAGACTAGAATCCTTTTTCTAACATCCAGCAATGTAGGATAGATACGAGAAGGAGTGGAGAATAACGAAAAAAAATTCTTTCGAAAAAAAAAGGGACGACTCAGAGTCGCCCCTAGACTGGAGCAAAATTACTTGATTTCTTTGATTTGGTCAGCAGGATAAGCACCCTTCTCGAAGCTCTTAATGAATACTGAAGCTTGAGTGTTATCTCCCTTATTATCAAAAGTAGTTGTAGTCAACATTCCCTTGAAATCCTTCGTTGCAGAAATAGCCTTATTCACTTGATCACGGGTTGGCTTCTTACCGCTATTATCCTTAATAGCCTGCTCAAGACCATTCAACGCAACAAGGGCAGCATCATATCCATATGCTGCATATGCACCTGGATCTTTACTAAAGGTTTTCTTATACTTTTCAATCCAAGCTTTACCTTCAGGAGACTGCGTGACATTACCTGCTACAGAAGTTATACGAGCATTCTTCACAGCATCTACCCCAGCAGCTTTAACGAAACCTGCGTTATCGGCACCATCACCAGAAACGAACATTCCACTAAATTGCTTATCTTTAAGCTGCTTCAAGAACTGGCCACCTTGAGCATACATACCACCGAAATAGACAGCCTCTGCATTGGAAGCCTTAATTTTGGTTACAAGAGTGTTAAACTCCATTTCTTGAGCGCTTACAGATTCATGCGCGATAACCTGTAACCCTATTTCTTTCGATTTCTTATCCATTTCTAAGGCAAGACCTTTACCGTAATCCGTACTGTCATCAATAACATATACAGATTTCTTACCATCCTCTTTAATAAATTGAGCAGCAGCAGGTCCTTGACTATCATCACGAGCACAAATTCGATGGAATGTTTTCCAATTATTCTGACTTAACTGAGGGTTCGTGTTGGAAGGGGACACAACTGCAAGACCTGCACCTTCATAAGTTGTTCCAGCCGCAGCCATAACGCCAGAATTCAAGTGCCCAACAAGTGCCAATACATCATTATCTGTTACAAGCGCTTTCGCATTTGTAGTTCCTGTTGCAGGGTCAGCCTTATCGTCCTTAGGTAAAAGCTGAAGATCAAATCCCATTTTCTTAAACTTCTCTGCATTGTCCTTAACAGCAAGCTCTGCACCTAATTTAATATCTTCACCCATTTCGGCGTTCTCACCTGATAGTGGGCTCTGTGTAGCAACCTTAATTACACTGCCACCTCCACCGGTATTCTCTGCTGGCTTGCCATCTACAGGCTTGGCCTGATTCCCGCCGCCAGATGCTCCTCCACCGCCACATGCACTAAGTAACGTTCCTAGTGAAAGGACAAGAGAAGCTGCAAGTAGTGAAGCTTTTTTCATTCATTTCAACCCCCTGGAAAATT
>DATFAS010000255.1:0-8085 GCA_035254305.1 Bacillota bacterium | reverse complement strand
TTGGCACTCGAGGAGTATTTGCCCTTATTTTATTTTTTGTCGTTTTAGCGGAGAAAGTGGGAACGGAGAGTATTCTAGGAGCATTTCTAGCAGGGATATTGGTATCCTTGTTATCTCCGAAAAAGGAATTTGTTCATCAACTCACCTCTTTTGGATTTGGCTTTTTAATTCCTATTTTCTTTGTCATGGTAGGAGCAAAGTTAGAATTAGCAGGTCTTTTTGACCGAAGGGTGTTGCTCACTCTTCCTGTACTTATTGTTAGTTTTTATGTTTCTAAATTTGTACCTATCCTTCTATGGAGGAAATGGTTTAGCTGGTAGCAAACCATTGGTGCAGGGCTTCTACTACCATCCACGCTTAGTCTTATTGTTGCAGGTACGGCGATTGGTGTGGACTTAGAGGTTATTAGCACAGGAACACAAGCTGCACTTATATTGGCTGCTGTGATCTCTTGTATCCTTTCACCGATTCTGTTTCATCGATTTGCCCCTATGGGGGAAATGGAAGAGGTCAAGAAGGTGTCATTATTCGGTACGAATCCGATATCGTTTGCACTAGCCCAAGATTTATCGAGTTCAGGTTATGATGTTAAAATTTATAAATCTGATGATAGATATCCCTTGGGGCCTGAGGTGGACCCCTTAGATAAGCAATCCACTCACTTACTACAGAGTGACTATTTGCTTTGTCTATCGAATGATGAACAGCGGAATATGGAAATCGCGAATTGGGGAAAAGAAAATCATATTCCTACAGTGATTTGTAGGCTTATTAATGATGAGAATGGGAAGCATCTTAAGGAAGGGATTCATATCTTTTCACCTTATCGTTCAGGAAAAATTTTGCTAAGAGCCCTCATTGATTTTCCATCTCTTATCAAGTTCTTAGAAGCAGATCAACCTTTAAAAGAAATTGTGGTTAGAAACAAGGATTTCAATCAATACCCAGTTAAAAATTTATCGATTGGGGATGCGCTGATCATTCGTATTTTTCGGGAAAATGATATGATCATTCCACACGGGGATACGCGTATTCAAGTGGGGGATACTCTTCTCATTAGTGGAGAAATGGAGCTTTTGAGAGAAATTAAACAGATGTTATCTTATGAACAATCACGAAGAATACGGCAATCGTTAGATTGAAAGGTTGGGAAATCTCCACTAGGTGAAGATTTCCTAACTTACTTTTCCATTAGAATTAGGCGAAAAAGCACCCTATTTAATGAAGTCTTTTAAAGGGCCAAGCACTCCTTGTAGATTCTTCGCAGAATCTAATCCTTGCGAAATCTTATGACTAAACTGGTCCATAGTAATCTCAGGTGTCTCAGCATTTAATGTAGTAGTTAACGTATCTAAGGAAGGTTTAAACACTTGATTGAAATCAGTAATTTGTTGATGGATATTCTGAATCGCCTCAATCTTAGGTGGTGTGAGAGATTCAAAGGTAGCCACATCTTTCTTCATTTGTTCGACTTTAGGGAGGAATGATTTTCTTGTAGCCTGATCGAATTTTCCTTGTTCAATAAATTGAGTTACATCAGATTTAAATGTTAGAACCTTATTAATGTAATCTGTTGCTCCTCGTGCATAATCAACCCCATTAGAAACCTCCTGTACAGCGGAACAGGCTGTTAAAGAAATGATTGAAAAAATGATGAGTAACAAGTGTCCAAGCTTCATTCTCATAGCATGTGTTTTCCTTTCCTTATTTTAATCAAAGATAATACTATCACTTTTTTGTTCATCTTGGGAGTTTGAATGAATATTCTTTGCGCCTTAACATAATCTTCAAAATTTTATTCTAGTATTTACCATATGCCATCACATAAAATAGGAGAGAGGGGAGGGACAAAACGTGAAAAGTCATAGAATTCGCTTGTGGTTTAGTGTAGCTTGTATTCTTTTAATTCTCTTACAATCTATATCTTTTCTTGTTTTTTTCAATAAGCAGGAAGAAAACTCCTATTCTCAAAAAATAGAGTTAGCAGGTAGCTTACGCAAGCTTGCTCAAGAAATGATTAAAAATGTAGTTATTTATAAATTCACTCAGGATTCTCAATTTACCCAATCGATGAATGATAATGTGAATGAATTCGATGATAAACTGTCTAAAATCATGTCGGATAAAACAGCTGATTATTATATCGAGGGCACCAGTAAAGAAAGGCTGGAAACTAATCTTACTTCTCTCTCGGCTGATTGGTCAACTATGAAAATAGTGATTCAAAAAGCCCTTGAGAATCAAACCGAAGATGGATTAAATTCCTTATTAGAATATCAATGGAAATTAACGGCGAATACTCAGGCGCTTGTAGAACTATTTGTAGAGCTAGATAAAGAAAGCCAACGCAATATTGCAAGAGTTGAAATGGTCATCATCCTCATAATTACCATAGGTGTCGTGACGATTTGGTTTTTCCTTCACCACTATATGATCTCTTCTACCCAACGAGCTGCAGAAGAACAAAATAAACTTCTCTTAGATACAGTGAAATCCCTTTGTAAGGCCCTTGATGCCAAAGACCCGTATACATATGGTCATAGTGAACGGGTAGCGGTACTATCGAAAGCGATTGCCAAGGAAATGGGATATGACGAGAGGAAGTGTTTTTTGATTGAGTTATCCGGTTATCTGCATGATATTGGGAAATTGGGTATTCCAAATGAGGTACTTAATAAAAAAGGAAGTTTAACTGAGGAGGAATATCAGAAGATTCAACTTCATCCGATACTAGGTGCTAACATTGTCTCTGAGGTAGAGATGTTGAATGAAGTTGTGGAAGGAATTTTGTATCATCACGAACGATTTGATGGGCTTGGGTACCCCTATCGATTGAAAAATTTCGATATTCCAGAGATGGCAAGAATTATTGCCTTAGCAGATGCCTATGATGCTATGACATCGAATCGTTCTTACCGCCAAGCTATGACACATCATGCTGCCGTAAAAATCATTCAAGAAAACCGTGGAACCCAATTTGACTCGCATATTGTCGATCATTTCGCGAAAATTGTTCATCACTACCATACACTTAAAATTGTAAATAACCAATCTATAGAGGAGGAATCTGACTCAAAGGCTAGTGCCATATAATGAAAAAAAGAGTAGAATGATACCAGGTTCGTAACACTAAAACTTGGTATTTTTTTTCTTATCCTTAGATGAATAAAAAATTTTCTTCTAAACATTCGTTGGTTCCATTCATATTCTTGCGTTATTTTGCACACGTTACCTAAATATTGGATATTACTTCAGGGGGAAGGATAAGGGTATGACCATACACCATAAAGATTGGCATGATGAGCAAAGGCGGTTATCTGCCGTTAAGGAACGGATCCATCTCGAAATGCAACGGTTAGAAGGCATCGTCGCCCATCGACAATCTGAAGTAATGGACTTTCGACGGAACTTCTGGGATGAAGTGACGGTTAATATGTCAGACTATGATGAAATTGCCGAGACAGCAGCAAGTATTACCCAACAGCAAAATCTAATGAACCAAGAAGTCAGAAGCTTTCGCCATGCAGAAAGTAATCTACATAAACTACTAAAGCTTTATCAATCTCCCTACTTTGCACGGATTGACTTCAAGGAAGAGGCAGAGAATGAGACTGAATCCATTTATATCGGAATTGGTTCTGTAGTCGATGAGCAAACTCATGAACTGATTGTTTATGATTGGCGTGCTCCTGTTTCGGGAATGTTTTATGACTATACGCCTGGCCCTGCCCAGTACAAAACCCCATCAGGACTCATTGAGGGAGAAATGAAGTTGAAAAGACAATATATCATCAAGCAAGGTCAGCTTGAGAATATGTTTGATACAGGAATTAATATTGGAGATGAAATGCTCCAGATCCTTTATGCTAAAAATCCACAGGAACGAATGAGCAGTATTGTAACAACAATTCAACAGGAACAAAACCAGATTATTCGGGAGGATGATCATCAATTTTTAATTGTGCAGGGTGCTGCGGGAAGTGGAAAAACGTCAGTGGCTTTACAGCGAGTGGCTTATCTCTTGTACAAGCATCGGAACTCCTTAAGTTCGGATAACATGCTGCTGTTCTCTCCAAACTCTATCTTCAATGACTATGTCTCGAACGTATTGCCTGAGCTGGGTGAAACGAATATGCTGCAAACAACCTTTCAAGAGCATGTGGAACGGGCATTCGGGAAGGGACTTACCGTTGAGGATGCCTATGATCAATTAGAATACTTACTAAAGGCTAAAGATGATGATCCAGCGTACCAAGTGAGAGTTAGAGGGATTGAATGGAAAACATCCCGATCGTTTATGAGCTTATTAAATCGTTATATGGAGTTTTTGAGTAAGGATGGGGTGTTGTTTCAGTCATTTTCCATAAAAGAAAAAGTGATTATCAGCAGTCAACGTCTTACAGATCTTTTCTACAATCAATTTTCCCATGATCCATCGATTAGCAGCCGAATTGACAAAATCAAGGATTGGATTCTTCAGGAACTAAAAGAGAGGGAAGAGAAGCTCTTTCGTAAATATTTTCAAAAGATGATTCGGGATCCTCGCTATTTAGGATCAGATAAAGAAATGAAGGCAGAGAGTCGCAAGAAAGCCCATAGATTATTTGCTCCCTTGCGTGAACAAGCCAAACAGCTTGTGTTTGTTGATGTATTAGGAATGTACTGTCGGCTATTTACAGATCCCGCTTGGTTCAAAAAGAAGGCCGGACACCTTGGAATTGAAGAAAAGATCGAGGAAATAGGATCGTATACATTGTCGAGAATCATGAATGGGGTCATCCCTTATGAGGATGCAACTGCAATCCTTTACATGCAAACGGCATTTGAGGGAATACAAGTTTTCAATCGGATTAAGCAGGTCGTTATTGATGAGGCGCAGGATTACTCTCCTTTTCAACTCGAATATATTCGAAGCTTGTTTCCAAGGGGCCGATTTACCCTCCTTGGGGATTTCAATCAAGGGATCTATCATGCGAATGTGCAGAGCTATGAATGGATTGAAAACCTTTTTGACCAAAGTGATCTACAGACCTATCGTATGTCCAAGAGCTATCGTTCTACTGATGAAATTATTAACTTTACAAAACAAATCTTATGTCACCCTGAACCGATAGAAGGAATTGGGAGGCATGGAGAAGCACCGCAGATTACGGGTGTTCAATCAGAAGAACAGCTTATTGAAGCTGCGCTGCAAGGAATGAAGATGATGATAAGTGGAGGGGCTAACTCCGTAGCTGTGATTTGTAAGACCGAGGAAGAAACCATCCATACCTATAAACAATTAAAGAATAAAACGAATGGGATCATCCATTTAATAACGAAAAAAACATTGAAGTTTATGGGCGGGGTGGTGGTGATTCCCTCGTATCTGGCGAAAGGGTTAGAATTTGATGGGGTCATTGTCTACAATGCGGGAAAAGAAGTATATGGACGGGAAGCGGAACGTAAATTGTTGTACACAGTTTGTACTCGTGCCATGCATCAGCTTCATATCCATTATAAAGGGGAAATAAGCCCCTTTATAATGGAATAGGAATGGATAATTGAAATAAAGGGTTTTATGAAAACAGGAGCCTGATGAGGGCTCCTGTTAAACCATCTATCTTAAGGTTTATAATGAAAAAATCTATTTAGTTCACAGGTATAACAGATCCATTGTACTTGGATTCGATGAACTGCTTTATTTTATCAGAGGCAAGTACTTCTTTAAGTGTTTTGATCGCTTCTTTGTTCTCATCACCTTGACGAACTACAACAACATTGGCAAATGTCTTAGCAGCTAATGAATTTTTGTCCTCCATTGCCAAGGCATCACTTGATTTTAGACCAGCTTGAAGAGCAAAGTTCCCATTGATTACCGCGTAATCTACGTCAGCTAGGGATCTAGCAATAAAACTTGCATCCAATTCCTTAATTTGAACCTTATGTGGATTTTCCTTGATATCTTTTGGTGTTGCTTTAAGATCTGCATTTTCTGGAAGCTTGATTACACCTTTTGATTGGAGTAAGAGAAGAGCTCTAGCTTCATTTGATGGATCGTTTGGTACGGCGATTACAGCATTATCAGGAATATTATCTAGTGTTTTTTGCTTTCCAGCATATAAGCCTAGTGGCTCAAAGTGTACAGGGAATGCGGAAACAAGATGTGTTCCATGATCTTTATTGAAAGATTCTAGGTATGGAACGTGTTGGAAGAAGTTAGCATCTAATTGCTTATCCTCAAGTGACGTATTTGGTAGAACATAATCGTTGAATTCTTGAACCTTCAGTTCAATTCCTTTTTCTTGTAACAATGGCTTTGCTGCATTTAGAATTTCAGCATGTGGAACAGAAGTAGCACCAACAGTGAGGACTGCTGCCTGTTTTGCTGGGGTAGCTCCAGATGCTGGTTGAGCACTTCCTTCTTGCTTTTGACTTCCACAGCCAGCTAGTAGTCCAAGGGCGAGGATGGATGCTGAGAGAAAGGGAATTAATTTTTTCATGTTTTTCATCTCCTAAAATTTTTTATTTACAAAGAGTAGAGGCTTAAGAGGAAGCTATTTGTATGAAAAAATAAAAAAACTCCCTCTGATAAGAAGAAGTTTTGCGCGCGCACCCTTCTTATCTATCAGAACGTAAGGTTTTCATGTTCTGCAGGATTTAGCACCTGTTCCTTCTAGAAGAATAAACGGTTGCTGGGTTTCATCGGGCCAGTCCCTCCACCACTCTCGATAAGAGAAAATCATTAAGTTATTTACGTTCTTGATATTACATGAGTTTCCACATTACGTCAATATGTTTATAAATAAATTAAATATTATGCTTTTAGTGATTTTGTGAGAATCACTCACACCTATTTGCCTTTGAGACAATATCCTATTGATATCTATAAATTAAAGAGGTGAGCTTTATGGGTGTTGTGAAGGCAACGCAATCAGATATTGATCTCTTGGCGAGATTGCTTAGAGCCGAGGGTGAAGGGGAAGGCGAATTAGGAATGCTATTGGTTGGTAATGTGGGGATTAATCGAATTCGGGCTAATTGTTCTGATTTTAAAGGAATTCGTACGATTCCTCAAATGATCTATCAACCACACGGATTTGAAGCTCTCATTCATCCTTACTTCTATCAGCGGGCCAGAGATAAGGAGAAACGTTTAGCGAAAAGGGCGATTAATGGAGAAAGACACTGGCCAGGGAAATTTTCCCTTTGGTATTTTCGACCAGAAGGAGATTGTCCGGAACAATGGTATAATCAACCAAAGGTAGCCAGGTATAAGCTTCACTGTTTTTATCAACCAACAGCCGAAACCTGCGAGAATATTTACAATACTTATTGATTTTGGATATTTGAGGGTGAGTTGTAATTAGTTGGAGACGTTATACAAACATTCATTTCATGAAAATCAAGTCTAAATTATGTCGGATTGGTGACAAATATCACCGTTATTGAAAAGGTGTTTAGATATAATTAAATTACCTGATTGACCCATTTCGAAACTTTCATTCGTTAACCATCCTAGTAGGTCCAGGATGGTTCTTTTTATGGAAGGGAATAGATAGTGAGCTACTACAAAAATTTATATGTAAATCAAATATAATTTATTAAGCAATGAAGTGGTTTTATGGGGCTTTCAGAGAATCTACAAACAGAATTATTTTGCAATATAATCTTCTTGGAGAGTCGTTGACGTAAGGGGTTAATTTCGGATACCATGTATTTGAAATTCTTATAAGAAAGAGAGATATGTGGTAGGAGATGGAAGACGTGTACTGTTTCAGTATGCCTCGAGTTGATCGTTATGAATGAGAAAATGCAGCCGAATTTAACGGTGATCAATGGGCTTAGGAAATATAGGTTTTCGAAGATTCGATTAAAAGAAAATACGAATGAATTTATTAATTATTTATCATTTGCATGTGGCATTTCCAAGACAGAGATGTTAGAGGAAATTGTTGAAGTGGCTATTAATGATCCAGATTTTTTTCACTCTATGGTTCGACGTCATAATATTGAGCAGCATGTCATTAAGAAGGTCACTCAAAATTTAATGAATAGTTTATAGAGGATAGGTGCGTGAGTTCATGGTTGAACTCACGCTATTTT
>DATFAS010000254.1:0-9720 GCA_035254305.1 Bacillota bacterium | reverse complement strand
AAAGGAGTGAAGGCTATGCCGATTAAAGTTCCAGATAATCTTCCAGCTATGGAGGTTCTTTCACAAGAGAATATTTTCGTCATGGGGGAGAGCCGAGCTTATCAGCAGGATATTCGCCCATTAAAGATTGTTATTATGAATCTAATGCCAACCAAAGAAACAACCGAAACACAGCTTCTGCGTCTGTTAGGAAATTCTGCGTTACAGGTAGAGGTAGATTTACTACACACAAAGACACATATTTCTAAGAATACCTCGGCTAACCATTTAGCCTCATTCTATAAGACGTTTGATGAGATTGTCCATCAAAGCTATGACGGAATGATTATTACTGGGGCACCGATTGAACATCTCGAATTTGAACAAGTTAATTATTGGGATGAATTAACACAGATTCTAGATTGGAAGCTTGAGAACGTTACGTCAACATTGCATATCTGTTGGGGGGCACAAGCTGCATTATATCATTACTATGGAATACCGAAGCATCCTCTTCCAGCAAAAATGTTCGGAGTATTCCCACATACAGTGAACAAGAAGAATGTAAACCTATTACGGGGATTTGATGATGTATTCTACGTCCCTCAATCACGCCATACAGAGACACGTAGAGAAGACGTGGAAAAGGTAAAGGAGCTTGAGATTCTATCAGAATCCGAACAATCCGGAATTTATATGTTATCAAGCCTTGATGGGAAACAGATCTTCGTAACTGGTCATTCAGAATATGATGCCCTTACGCTTAAGACTGAATATGATCGTGATTTCCAGGCTGGGATGCAAATAGATGTACCGAAAAACTATTTTCCGAATGATGACCCAACTAGAATTCCTCCACATACTTGGCGTTCTCATGCGAATCTATTATTTGCTAATTGGTTGAATTATTATGTTTATCAGGTCACACCATTTGAATTGAAATCGAAAATTCGTCTTGATTAGGAAATAGCTTCAAGAGGGGACCTTAAGGGGTCCCCTCTGTTATTCCAAAACGATGTAATGCTTGAGAAATGTCACTTAACTGATGGGAAATAGGGCTCCTTGGAAGGCTGTCTAGAATCTTCCTCCCATAACTCTTTGCATTGATGCGAGAATCAAGAATAATTACAACTCCTTTATCCTCCTTCGTACGAATCAGACGACCAAAGCCTTGTTTGAGACGAAGAATGGAGAAGGGTAAAGTATATTCGGAAAATGAGCTTTTTCCTAAAGCTTCGATCCGTTCGGTCCTTGCTTGAATGATGGGTTCTGTAGGTACAGGAAAAGGGAGCTTAGACATCACTACACAAATCAAGTCTTGTCCAGGTACATCGACACCTTCCCAGAAGGATTCACACCCGAATAACACGGTATTTGAATCTGTTTTAAAATCAGCTAGTAGCTGTTCTCTAGAAATCCCTGCTTCGTGCAGCAGCCCTTTCATCCCGTAATGGAAAAGCCACCCATCAAGCTCTCGGTAGACCTTATTCATTTGTTGATAGGAGGTGAATAGAAGAAAGGTTCTCCCTTTCGTTTGCAAAAGGATTTCTTTGATAGCAGCCATAACAAAATCATCAAAATCCCGATCGGTTGGCATCGGTACACCTGATGGCACAATTAATAAGGATTGTGACTCATAATGAAAAGGACTAGGAGATTGCAGTGATTTATATTCATCGATTCCAAGTCTCTCTGCCACAAATTCAAAGTTTCCTTGTGTCGTTAGCGTGGCAGACGTAAGAATCACTGTTTTTTTGGTAAAGAGCTCTTCTCTTAGAATATCAGCAATTTCGATCGGAGCAGAGTGTAGTGTTAAACTCTGTGCCCAGTACGGATCATCAATTAGGAGAGTGCTTTTGGTTGGAGGAGTATATTCCACCCAAGTTGCCCATTGTTCAGATTTCAGACGGAGGAGAACATGACGAAACATCTGATCAAATTCCATTATATTAGTGATGTAGCGCCCTAGGCCGATGGTGCTTTCATCTTCCCCATGCTCAAGCTCGAGAAATTCCTTTTTTTCTTCAAGTAGCTCTACTGCTTCTCGAAAAATCTCCTCAAAAGGATAGTGTTCTACAATGGGGCGAGTAAGTAAATATTGTTTTCGGTCCCTTGTTGCAAGATTCCTACCTAAAGGGGCAAATAACTCTACTACTTGTCCATAAAGTCGGGTGTATAGTGATTCCAGTTGGACTTTCAACTCGGGATCATCCACTGCTTTGGCCCAGTGTGTTCGATTTTTTGTAAACCGACTAAAAAGGTTGGAGATGAGTTCTAAATTAACAGTATATTGAAATTGCTTTGTCACCTGATCTTCAATGCGATGCCCTTCGTCAAGGATGACACAATCGTATTCCGGAAGAATACTAGCCCCATGTCTTCGAAGTGCTAAGTCCGTAAATAATAAGGCATGATTAACTACAATAACCTGGGCCTTTTGCAGCTTTTTCCTTGCATTCTGGATAAAGCATTGGTCATGGAACGGGCTCTCCTTCCCCATGCAATCATCTGCATCTCCTCGAATTTCAGCAAAGAAATCACTTGGTAGAGGAAAGGGAATTTCTTCACGATCACCGTGCAGCATGTTACGAAGTGAGCTCTGGAGCTGCTTAGCTAATGCTGAATAATTCATTTCATTCATTAAAGATGTAGTCGTGTATTGTTCGAGTCGTCGTCGGCAAATATAATTCCCACGACCTTTGGCAAGTTCGTAGCGAAAATTTTCTCCCCATTCAGGGTCAATATCTCCAATGATTGATTTAACCAAGGGAAGTTCCTTCTGGAGTAATTGATTTTGTAGAGTAATCGTATTGGTAGAGATAATGACACGTTTCTCTTCCTTCATGGCCCAGTAAGCAGCGGGTAGGCAATAACCGAAGGATTTTCCAGTTCCTGTTCCAGCTTCAATCAAACCGTGAATCTCTTCGGTAAGGCATTCCCAAACGGTCTTTGCCATTTCATATTGAGCTTTTCTAGGCTGATAGGCAGTTAGCTTTTGGGAGAGAAGACCCTCTCTTTTAAATATGTCATATAGAAACTTAGTCATAGGATCATAAACCTGCTTCTTAAAATTTTCACTAGAAACACCTGATAGCCTTTTTAAAAACCTGAAAGCATCATTATCTCTATAATAGAACAAAGGAGGCTATCTGTATACTTTAGTGAAATTCATCGTTTTTTTAAACAAGTAATTTATTGAAAAAATTTTCTAAAATAATTGGCTGATAATAATGATTTGCAAAAACGAGATGAGAATATTACCATAAGGATGCAAGCAAAAAAAGGTAAGGAGCTATTAAAGGGATGGATTGGGAAATTTATCATATTATTGAACAAGCTGAGATTGTAGAAAACATTGAAGGAGAGGTGGCTTTGGTCTGTAACGTCTATGCTAGTAAGGAGCATTTTCAAAAACTACTAGATGGGGCTACACAGGCTACCTTAGATTTTGCTGGTGGTGAGGTTGAGGGGAAATCCTTATTCGCATTTCATTTGCAAAATGCCAACGGTCATTTCTACCTCGCTTTGACCAAGAAGGACTGGACACTTCTATTAGAAGCACCTGATCAAGTCGTATTTCAATACGGTACGGGTGAAAAGGAAAGATTCGAAACAACCTTTTTGAATTGGATGTTTGAAAATTTCCTTGACGGAATTATTGAAGAGTATAATAAGGGAGCAAAGAACCCATTTACACTTGATGTCATTGAAGTTTTTGCTGATGAAGATGAAGCTTAAAGGAGGAGGGGGTACCCCTTTCCTTTAAGCAAAATCACAAAGAAAAATCAAAGTGGGGAGTAGGTTGTGAAGAAGGTCATTTTAAGTGGTTTAATGGTTACGGTACCATTAGGAATCACATTCTATGCAATTTATTTAATTTATAACTCGTTAAACTCTGTTTCCTCTTGGCTACCACTACCCCTATTCCCAGGATCAGGGATTGTTTATATCTTTTTATTCATCTTTCTTGTAGGCTTTGTTAGTCAATGGTGGGTGGCTAAGAAGGGGCTTGCATTGATTGAGCTGATTATTGGAAAATTTCCAGGGATTAAAACTCTTTATCGGATGTCGAAGGAAACTCTTTCATCATTAGCTGGTGACAAACGAGCTTTTTCCCAAGTTGTTTTGTATACAGAAAAAGAGGATGTATTTCGAATTGGGTTTTTAACCTCTGAAGATGTATCAGGCTTTCAGTTAGGCCAAGACTATGTTGCCGTTTATTTTCCGCATGGTTTACAGGTATCTGGTGATATTCGCCTTCTACCAAGAGACAAAATTGTCTTTGTTGATACTCCAGTGGAGGAGGCCTTGCAATTTTGTTTAAGTGCGGGTGTAGCATCCAAGAGACATCCTATGGAGGAGAATAACGGTGAATAGAGGTCGAGAGATTGATGTTGATCCAAAGAAGCTTCAAGACTTAGGAAATAAGCTATCTATTCATTTTTGGGGGGAGGCCCTTTCCATTCCACTGCTCTGGAATGGAAGGCTTACTCGTTGTATGGGTCGATTTGTATACCGAGGACAAGGAAAGAAACGTGAACCAATCAAAATTGAAATGAGTAAATATGCTGCTGGCTTTATTGATCGTGAAATTTTTATTGCCGTACTTTTGCACGAGATGTGTCACTACCACTTGTATATAAGAGATATGCCCTTTCAAGATCATCATCCTGTATTTGAGAAAGAATTACTCCGGGTAGGAGCTATCACAACCAATACTGTTCATTTACCTGAGAAGGTCTATCAACTAACATGCCAAAAATGTAAACGTAAGCTCGGTATGCTTCGAAGGTTTAACCCGCAGAAGTATCGAAGTTCCTGTTGTGGTGCGGAGATTTCACGAGAGGAAATATGGATTGGCTCCTTCCAATATGATGGGAAGATATTAAAGAACAGTAAGGTAAATATTAGGATAGAACAAGGTCTTGTCTAAATTTGTTGAAATATTTCCACTATGCAATCCCGGCCTGCTATATTGTCAGTTTGTAACCGATATTATATAATGAAAGTAGTTAAGAAGTCGGTAATAAACGTTGTCTTAAGGCCATTCCTAAGGGTCCCAAGATTTTTTCGTTTTTCCGCTTTTAACAATTATTTTAAGCCCTAAGGAGGCCGCAAGATGCAAGGAAAAGTTAAATGGTTCAATGCTGAAAAAGGTTATGGATTCATCGAACGCGAAGATGGTGGAGATGTATTCGTACACTACAGTGCAATCCAATCTGAAGGCTTTAAATCTCTAGAAGAAGGCCAATCTGTAGAATTCGACATTGTTGAAGGAAACCGTGGACCACAAGCTGCTAACGTAATCAAGCTTTAATCGATAGGGAGCATTCAATGAATGCTCCTTTTTACATACTTAAGTGGTTAGGTCGAGTAAATACATAATCATTTGTGAAGGTATGAAGAAGGCTTACCTATTTACAAGTTTCTTCTTAAGTTTTCGAGGGAGTTTGTGACGTCGATCGATAACTTCATTAATGACATCCCCTATAAGTTTTACCTCTATCTTCTGATATTCGAGAACACATGCTTCTTTTGTTATTTGCTTAACATTTCCCTTATAAAGACAGATTAAGATTTTTTCTTTCAAGCCTTTATATTTCCCGTCCATAGAGGCCCAATTCACGGTTCTTTCAAGCTTTCTTTTACTGTTTAGAGAGATTTTGTATTTATTGAAATACTGGAGTTTCCAGGCGAAAGGAACATCTGCAAGATCGTTTTTAAGATTATTACAACGCTTGCAGGAGATATCAATATTTGGTAATTGAGAGGGATTGAAGGTGATTCCAAGTCTTGCTTTAATCTTTGGGTCCCTAAGAAGGGTCTTAGGAATCAGATGCTCTTTCGTTGCTTCAGATTGTGTAAGAGGACGATTTTTCCCTAGACATACAGGTGAAATTTCACGGTACCGACAATAGATATAAACCATCCTTCCATTTTCTTACCGTAATAATATTATGTAAACTGTGTATTAGCTTTAGTCTTGTTAAAAATAAGTCTAGCCATCCGGTAATAGGTGGCTAAACTTATCTTTTTTCATTCAGGAAAAACTTGCGAACCTTAAGGAGTAATTCGATTCGTTGATTAATCGAATGATAGGCTTGTTCCGTCCATTCCTCATCAGGTGGTAATGTTTCTATTGCATGCCGGCTTGCATAGATTAGGTTGTCTACTGATTCTAATAGTATTGGTTTGTACTCTAGAGGGACTGTAATATAGTTTGTTGCCTGGTAATAGAGTTCTTCGAATACTCTTATCGATTTTTCGAAGGCATCATTTTCACTGAGATTTAATTCTCGTGCGTAATGTTTCACCTGACGAATCGTAGATTCCTCTAGGTAATATGTTTTTCTTTTTTTTGTCATAATCTTTCACTCCCCTGCTTATCCCACTATAGCACGAAAAGCAAGGGAATAAAAAGAAAATTGTTCCTTTTTATCAATTAGATTCTTTCAAGGGGAGAGGATTTTATATAAAGAAGAGGACATTCGCCTATTTCTAATGGACTAGGCGAATAACTATACCAACCTCCGCATGTGCACATAGGATATATCAACTAAAGATAAAGGAGGTAAGTTAGATGAGCATGAGTTGTTTTAATGGGGTTTTTGATGATGATTTCTTCGTAATCATATTGGTGTTGTTCATTCTTCTCGTGATTGTTGGAGCTGGAGAATGCTAAGAATAAAATAAAAAGCGCCCTCAGGCGCTTTTTATTTTGGCAAAAAAATAAGCTCCACATGGGAGCAATATTATTTTAAGGGGGTTATTAATTCTTAGTATAGAAAAACATTATTACACCAGTATTACAAAGTAATGAACATTCAGTGACAGATTAACCACGAGGGAAATATTCTCTCCAACGTCTGGTGACTAATTGGTCGATGTCTGGACGAGTTTCTACCTCACCAGGGTAGAAGGGCTTCATTCTCGCATCAATAAGTATGGAACCCTCGAAAGCAATCTTGTTACGCTGAACTTTAGATTTGGCATAAATATCATGGGCTGGATCAAAGCGTGTAAATACCGTCCAAAGAAAACTGCTTTGCTTTGCTGCGATATCGGCATCATCAACAAGGCAAACCAATGGCCATTCCTTGAAATGTTCGCTAATTCCCTGAATCCATTTCTCTCCAAAATCTGGATCTTCAGTAAAACTAGGACCTGATAGAACAAGGCAACCTCCACAATAGGCTTGAATCTTGTTGATTCCCGCTATCTCTTCTCCGTGGTAGGAATAAGGAAGCTCTCGAATGGGTTCTCCTAAACCAGTCATAATCGCTTTACTGCCGTGATTAAATTTTCGACCAGTATAGTCGAGGGTATCCATAGAAGTATCGTGAACGATTAATAAGTCTCTTTCTGGGCGGAAACGAGCAAGAATATTTTCCAGTAGTTCTTTAAAGTTTCGTAAATTACAGGGGGCATCGGTGACCATTAGATATTTTGTTAGCGTTAACTGTCCTTCACCCATAATACGGAAAGCATGAGCCATTGCTTCACGATAATAGCTTTCACGGACAATAGCACCTGCTAAGGAGTGATAACCTGTTTCACCGTACGTCCATAAGTCCTTAACCCCGTTCATGACTACAGGGAATAAGGGTGACATTAACTCCTGAAGGTAATCTCCAATAAAGAAGTCTTCTTGTTTGGGTTTACCTACAACTGTTGCCGGATAGATTGCGTCTTTACGCCTCCACATATGGTTGATGTTAAATACGGGGAAGTCATGGGTTAAGGAATAATATCCATAATGATCGCCAAAGGGACCCTCAGGTTTACGAGTAAAAGGAGGGACGACCCCACCGAAAATAAACTCGGCTTCTGCCACGATGGAGTGGGCATGCCCAGGTACGTCAACGAGTGAAAGCTTATCTCCCATTAGCATGGATGTGAAAATAAGCTCTGGGACCGCTTCAGGAAGCGGTGCGATCGCTGAAACAATAAGGGCTGGAGGACCACCAAGTGTGAGTGTAACAGGGAGTGGCTGTCCTAATTGTTCTGCTTCATGATAATGGAAGCCTCCGCCTTTATGTATTTGCCAGTGAATACCGGTTTGGTTCTGTTCGTGGATTTGAATCCGGTACATCCCCAGATTATGTTCCTTCGAATGAGGGCTTTCAGTATAGACTAACGGAAGGGTAATAAAAGGTCCACCATCCTCATGCCAGCTAGTTAACACAGGTATTTCATGCATGTTCACCTGGTTGGTGTATTCCCCTAGAACAGGAGCCTTAGAGGATGCCACCTTTTTGGTGCCAAAACGGATGAGTTCTAGAAATGTGTTCCTTTCTGCCCAAAGCTTCCTGGGTTTCGGAGGCATTAGTTCGGGAATCATGGATACAAGTCGTTTGACTAGCTGTTCAGGCTTAGGACCAAACGCCATATCCACCCTCTTTTTTGTTCCGAAGAGATTGGTAACGACGGGAAACTGACTGCCTTTGACATTCTTAAAAAGCAGTGCTGGCCCACCTTCATCAATCACTCTTCGGTGAATCTCTGCAAGTTCAAGATAGGGGTCTACTTCTGTTTCGATTTCTACTATGTCTCTTTCTTGTCGAAGTTGTTGCATGAAAGATCGAAGATTATTATGCATATGTAAGTACCTCTTTAGATTTCTTATGTATGTTCCTTTATGTATAATGCCATTACCTAAGCTTAATCTATTGTAGTATATTTTACCTTGAACAACCACATTGCTTGTCAAATTTTTGTTATAAAGAAAGGAAAAACCGATGAGATCTTCAAGTTTACCTCCTACATTTTCAATTCTTGATTCTACCCAGTCTGTTTTTGCTGGAGATATATTATACCCTTTTGCTATAGATGAAATCTTCTGTCGACAGGTAGGAGAAGGAAAGCGAAGCCCTCTTGTCCATATCTGGAGACATGAGAAGGCTTTTGTGCTTGGTCTTCGGGACCGGAAATTACCAAACGCACAGAAGGCTATGGATTGGTTATCTGAGCTAGGCTACTCGGTTACAGTTCGTAATTCTGGAGGTGCGGCTGTTCCGCTTGATTCGAGTGTTTTGAATCTTTCTGTGATTCTTCCTAACCCTGCACAAAAAATTGATTTTCATCATGATTTTGAATTGATGTATGAAATCATTAGAAAAAGTCTGAGTTCTTATGGGGTAGTAAATAAAGGAGAAGTAACAGGAGCTTACTGTCCAGGAGATTTTGATCTTAGTATTGGAGGCAAGAAATTCTGTGGAATTGCACAGCGTAGGCAAATCAAGGCGTATGTAGTCCAAGCCTTCATTGTGGTGGAAGGAAGTGGAGAGAGAAGGGCGCAGTTGGTGAAAGATTTCTATGAAACGGCAATGGGAAATGAAGTGGAGGTAGTAGGATTAGGATCTCATCCACAAGTTACTCATGGGAGTATGATTAGTTTGCAGGAAGCTTGTGGAGTTGATTCGGTTTATCAATACCATCAACATCTTGTAGATTATTTGTGCCGGATGGGTGGACAGGTAGGCTGTGCTGACCATGAATTTCGTTTATTAACAAGTGAGATACGAGAAATGATTGAAACGCTGAGAGTTAGGTATGAAAAAAGAGTGTAGGATCAACCACTGGTTCAATAGGGCTGGTGGTTTTTTGCGTTTTAATATAACAGTATTTTGTTCTGTATCTATTGAATTTTGGTCAAATTTGATTTACTGGAGAATATATGAATTTAGTTTCTGTAATTTTGGATTTGGTTATTAGGTGAAACAGAAGCTAAGTGTTATTTTT
>DATFAS010000253.1:0-14252 GCA_035254305.1 Bacillota bacterium | reverse complement strand
TGCCTGTTCCCATGAAGCCAATAAAAACGATATTTTTCTCTCGAAGAGATATCTCTCTCATCTTTGAAAAAACTCACTTCCCTCTGTTTACTCATTAAAACTATTCGCATAATATCAGATATTGTTTGAATTGTAAAATCTCATTACATAATCTCGAAACTTCCTTTGGAATGGGATAAATTTACCGATCATTATAGAGAGGGGAAAGTAAAAAATAAACATGAGGTGAGATGATTGAAACTATGTATAACCATCCTTATGTTGTTTTCTTTGGTTTTTTCCTCTTCTTACGTCTATGCAACACCAGATCCAGATTATCTAATCATTATAAATCGCTATAAAAATAAACTGGCCCTATTCAATCATAGTCAATTAATTCGTGAGCTTTCTATTCTAAATAAGAAGGAATTGTATCTTACAGGGAAAGTTCTCGTTGTACTGAAAAAAGACAAAACATGGCTAGGTGTGAATGCTAAGGGGACTGATGGAAAGCTATTTGGAATTACTTCAGGGAACCAGACAGATTCTGGGCAATCCATCCTATTGTCACCTCAAGATATGGCTTGGTTATCCGAACAAATACCACTTGAAACACCTGTTTGGATTACAGCTTCACGTGATTCCTTCTATATGCTTTATGATGATGCTGTTGAAATGCCTGTTCCTAAAAAAGAATCCATCGATAAAAATCTAACTATTGTAGAAAATACGGGATTATATTGGCAGCCTGATCTTGAAGCGGCAACAACTTACCAATTGGGTCCACAAATCATTCGAGCCTATGAAAAATGGGGAAACTGGTACCATATCCATACATTCCAAGGAGATTTATGGATTCCAGATTGCCTTGTGCTAACGGGTAAGCCTGTTCCTTATAAGAAAAAAATCAAGCTTGTACAGATGGTTCCCCTGTATAATCAACCTGTCCCTGATCAACGGGCGGAAACAGCATTGGCTCCACAAACTGTGCAAGTGGAGGAAAAATATGAGGATTGGTATAAGGTTAGGACTGATTTTGGATCCTTATGGATCCATCCTTCTAAGGTGAATGTAGAATAAGAAAAAAAGGGATAGCTGCTGCTATCCCATCCTATAATACCTTTGAATGGAGTAATTCAGATGATTCTACAATGGTTTGTGCCTTTTGTTGAGGCTTTTTTTGAAAGATCCATTTCCATAATGCCGCCATCATAGCAAGATAGATAAGATCGAGGAACAATATGAGTTGAGTAGGATGATCTCCCATAATCATCACACCGAGCATGGTACCCATCATTCCGCCCATAATTCCTGACATTATTCCATCCATCACAACGGCTAAGCCGAAGCTTTTCCCTACCCCAAAACCTACAGTTATACCAATCAGTATGCCAATAATGGTTGGTAAAAACATTTTCATCATAATCATTCCTATAATGGTTCCGACAATAACACCGGACATCATTGCATTGAACATGGTCATTCTCATTGCAATGACTGGAGAGATTTCTGCTTTTAATTTAGCTGCTAGCCATCCAAAGTAAATAGAAAATGAAACAACCAAGATCAGTGAGATGAAATCAACTGCATCCATCATGTTAGTACTTCACCCTCTCAATAAAATGAATTTGTTTTAAACTTGGTAAAATATATGTTTGTCAATGGATGGTTATAATAGCTACTTAGAGTCAAAAAATAAAACCGTCCAGAAAATCTAGACGGTTTCGTTATAAAAAGCTTTTAGTTTTTGTCTGGATCTCCATCAAATGGCTTTTCCGCTACTTTAATGGATTCAGTTGGGCACCCAGCACGGGCATCTTCTAAATCATCAAAAAGGACATCAGGAATTTCCACAATCCCTTGGTTGTTATCACCTGGGAAAATGTTTTCCGCTAACCCATCATCGTCGTAACCGAAAATGTCGGGTGCTGATGCACCACATGCTCCACAAGCGATGCAGGTTGCCTTATCCACCATGGTGTATTTGGCCATTCGAATTCCTCCTAAAGTAGAGTAGTGTTTGGAAAAGAACCTATTTATAGGTTCAAAGATATTGTCACATAATCTAGTCTAGGGAACATTGATTTAAATCAAACTGAAAAAATCCCTTTTCTTGATATAAATCAATTAACAATTTGGAAATGTTGTTTAATATAGGAGCATAGTGATCCACCTTTTTGAAAGTTGTTAAGATTATAGTAAGTAGAAGAGTTATGATTCCCGTAAAGGTCTTGTGTTAGTCATTAAAAAATTGGGGTGTTTAAAATGGAGAAGTATACATTACAATTTGTTGAAAAGTTTATTCGGCCTGTATTAGATAATGGTGCATCAAAGGTTGTTCAATTCTCATTTCCAAAAGGGAAGGTACTAGAAAAACATCATACAACTAGTGATATTTTAGTTTTTGTTCTAAAAGGGCAGGTTTATTTTCGTACAGACGAGGAGGTCCTTCTAAAAGAGGGAGATCTATTAAGCTTAGAAAAGAATATCGAACATTCCATTGAAGCATTGGAGGATAGCTTAGTGACTTTAGTTCTTACACCAAGTCCAACGGCTCACTCCATTTTCAAACCAACTCCTGGCGAGAAGTAATGAATGTTAGGGCTTTTCTTTTAAGAAAAGAAGACAGAAACGACTACCTTCGTGGTTGTTTCTGTCTTTTTTTTGATTCTTATTTGTGGGGGGTGATTGTGCAAAAACTCACACCTTTGTTTTGTTTGCATGATTACAATAGTAATTAATCAACCGGTGTTGGAAAGGGGGTATTTCTTGTGAAGAAACCAAATAAAAAGGAAGAACCAAAGCTAGCTGGAACAATGACCTCCGTTTTTATGTTACTCGGATTTATCATTCTAATGTGGGTCAGCATGTTTATGACATATAGTGCACGATTATAAGAAAAAGGAGAAAAGCTATGCATATACACAAATTAGAAAAAATCTGGTTAATCCTTGGTATGGGTTGTATGTTTATCTTCTTATCGATAACTGGTATTCAGTTTTTCTTCGTTGGTCACCATAATCAAGCTTCTGCTCAATCTGTCGTCCTTGATCCACAGAAGGTAGAGCAAACTCCTCCATTCGATCAACCAGGTTTGAAGAAGATTGGTGATCATCAATATGAAGCGGATATCATTGCTATGACATTTGGTTATAAACCAAATAAGCTTACCATTCCTGTTGGTTCTACAGTGACCTTTAAGGTAACAAGTAAAGATGTGGTGCATAGCTTTACGATTCCCGGTACGGATGTAAATTTAGCTGTTACACCTGGTTTGGTAAATGATGCAACTTATACCTTTAAGAAAACGGGAAATATTCTCGTTTTATGTAATGAGTACTGCGGTGCAGGGCATCAGCTGATGAAGATGGAAGTGGAGGTTGTAAACGAATGATGCCAGAAAAAATAAATCAATTCGATGCAAAAGTAGCCCTTGCTCACCTTTGGATGGCATTTATCGCTATTTTTATTGGAGCAACCTGTGGCTTGTTTCAGGGGCTTGTTCGTGGCGGTGTGGTGGTCTTGCCGTCATGGGTTAGTTATTATCAATTGTTAACTGCTCACGGTGTTTTGCTTGCGATTGGGTTCACTACGTATTTTATTTTAGGATTTCTATATGCTGGGATGAGTCGCACAACAGGAACGTTCCCTCATCATCTTCGCAAAACAGCTTGGTTGGGTTTTGCTTCCATGACATTTGGCACTATTGTTGCTACTGGATTCATAATTGCTGGTCAAGCAACGGTTTTGTACACCTTTTATGCACCTCTTAAAGCATCCCCATGGTACTATATTGGTTTAGCACTTTTTATTGTTGGTTCATTAGTTACTGGGTTTGCCATGGTGTTCCACTATTTTGGCTGGAGAAAGCAACATAAAGGTCAATCAACTCCTATTTTTGGTCATATGACTGTAGCAACCATTTTTCTTTGGGCAATTTCTTGTATAGGAGTAGTTGTAACGGTATTGTTTCAATTTATCCCTTGGAGCTTCGGTTGGGTTCCTACGATTAACGTCGTGTTAAGCCGAACATTGTTCTGGTATTTTGGACACCCATTAGTTTATTTCTGGTTGTTACCTGCTTATATGGCATGGTATGTGGTGATCCCCAAAATTATTGGTGGAAAAATGTTTAGTGATTCTTTAGCACGTTTAGTTTTTCTTTTATTCATTTTGTTCTCGATTCCAGTTGGTGCGCATCACCAGCTGCAGGAAGCAGGAATTTCACAAGGCTGGAAATATCTTCAGGTTTGCTTGACTACGATGGTAGCACTGCCATCCTTAATGACAGCTTTCTCTATGTTTGCTACTTTTGAAATAGCAGGAAGAGCTAAAGGGGCAAAAGGATTGTTTGGCTGGTTTAAAAAACTTCCATATAATGATGTTCGTTTCTTAGCACCTTTTATCGCTATGGTATTCTTCATTCCTGGAGGAGCAGGTGGAATTGTTAATAACTCGGCAATGGATGCCATGGTTCACAATACACTATGGATTGTAGGACATTTCCATATTACAGTTGGAACTCCAGTTGCTCTTACATTCTTTGGGTTAACCTATTGGTTAATTCCGTATTTGACAGGACGTAAATTAACTCCCCTAATGAATAAGGTGGGAATTATCCAAACCGTATTATGGGCAACAGGAATGGCGATTATGTCTACATCTATGCATTTAATGGGAATTGCAGGTGTTCCACGCCGAACGGCCTACACTACCTATGGAGATCACCCAACAGCTTTAAATTGGTTAAGTGGGCATTTCGCCAGTGAGCATACCATGGCAGTGGGTGGAGCCCTTCTGTTTATGGCAGCAATGCTTATGGTGTATATTGTTCTTCATCTGTCCTTCTGGGCTCCTAAATCGGATGAGACAGAATTTCCAATCAGTGAAGTGGCCAGCGATGCTGAGCATACACCGAAGCTTCTGGAGAACTGGAAGGTTTGGATTGCTCTTTGCTTTATCCTTATTTTAATCGCTTATACCATCCCAGTTGTTGATATGATTAATAACGGACCGGGTTCACCACCAATACGTACTTGGTAAATCGTTATAGAGCCAACTCTTATGGGAATAACATAAGGGTTGGCTTTCTTTAAGATTTTCTAAAAAAATTACCATGAAAAGAATGGGAATATTACATATTTCACGATATAATCTTGATTGTGAATACTATTTTAAGGTATATACCTAGTTAAAAATAATAAATAGGAGTGAGTAAAGAGATGGAAAAGGTACTGATTTTTGGACACAAAAACCCTGATACAGATACGATTTGTTCTGCTCTTGCATACGCTGATTTGAAAATGAAATTACGTAAAAATGTTGAGCCTGTTCGTTTGGGCAATGTAAGTGCAGAAACACAATTTGCATTAGATTATTTTGGAGTGGACGCTCCTCGTCTTGTTGAACAGGTGTCCAGCGAAGTGAAGACGGTCATTTTAGTTGACCATAATGAACGCCAACAAAGTGCAAACGATATCGATCAGGTGCGTGTTGCTGAGGTTATCGACCATCACCGTATTGCAAATTTTGAGACAAGCGATCCTTTGTACTACCGTGCTGAACCGGTTGGTTGTACATCTACTATTATTAGAAAGATGTATAAAGAAAATGGAATTGAAATTGAAAAAAATATGGCTGGTTTAATGCTGTCTGCGATCATCTCAGATACCCTTCTTTTTAAATCTCCAACTTGCACGAAGGAAGATGTAGTTGCTGGTAGAGAGTTAGCTGAAATTGCTGGCGTAGATCTTAATGTATATGGTCTTGATCTGTTGAAGGCTGGTGCAAATTTAAGCGATAAAACAATTGATGAACTCATCACACTAGATGCTAAGGAATTCCAAATGGGCAATTCTAAAGTTGAAATCGCACAGGTAAATGCTGTTGATGTGAATGACGTTCTTAATCGCCAAGCTGAATTGGAACAAGCTCTTTCCAATATCATTGCACAGAAGGGATTAGATCTTTTCCTTTTTGTAATAACAGATATTCTTAATAATGATTCCGTTGGGGTTGCGCTTGGTAGTGCAGCACAGGCTGTCGAGAAGGCCTACAACGTGACATTAGTGGATAACAAAGCTGTTCTAAAAGGTGTTGTATCCCGTAAGAAACAAATCGTACCTGTTTTAACGGATTATTTTAATAAACTTTAATCAATGTAAGGAAGAACTGCCAGGGAAACTTGGCAGTTTTATTTTTTTCTCTAAATTTTCACCAACCAATACTAGAATCTAGTTATGGCAAGAAATAATGAAAGGAAAGAAGGAAAATTGAAATGAAATCGAAAGTGAGAAAGTGTTTGAAGTGGACCATTATTTCTGTTTTCCTATTCGTTGTAGTTGGCTTGATGGTGGGAAGGGGAGGGGGACACCGATACCATGCAGGTGGGATGAGAGGTGAAACATTCATGCCACATGGAAACCTTCATCATTCCTTCGCACATGCAGGCTATCATGGAGTGAGCTTCATTCTATCATTGCTTCTATGGGGTATAGCCTTGGTAGTACTGTTTGTCATTATTCAAAAAAGAAGGGCGAAACGACACATGGCATCCTCTCTATCAGTAGAAGCCCATTTAGCCGAGGGATGGAATGTGACTTCTACTGCACACGGTGACTTTCTAGATCAGTGGGAAAAGAATTTGAATAAAACTCAGGAGGAATAGAATATGGGAGTTTTGACACGGATGAAAAATATAATAATGGCGGAGACAAACGGCTTCCTCGAAAAGATCGAGAAACCAATCTATCTGTTAGAACAGTCTATCCAAGTGGTAGAAGAAAACCTTGCAAAAGGGCAAAAGGCTCTTGCTGAGCAAATTTATTTGGAGAAAAAACAAACGATCCTCATTGGACAAGTCCAAGATATGATTGAGAAGCGCACTCGTCAGGCGAAGCTAGCTACCCAGCAAGGGGAAGAAACAATTGCCAAGATTGCTTTACAAGAAAAAATAGTACAAGAAGAAAAGTTAGAGATTTATGAAAGACAGTTGGAGACGATGAAGGCTCAGACAGCAAGTATAAGTGAGCAGATCTTCTCATTACGAGAAAAGCTTGATGAGTTTAAGCATCGTAAGTTACTTCTGCTGTCAAAATTAAATGCCACGCAATCCTTAAATCAATTGCAGGATCAATCTGTTTTCTTCCAAACAGATAATGTTGCAAAAGGTTTTGTGAGAGTTGAAGAACAGATCTTAAGATTAGAATCAGAACTTGAGGCTAAAAAGCAAAGTACAACTTTTTTAAATAAAAATAACTATTATTTGGATCCATCCATGCAGGATAGGGTTGAAGAAGAACTTGCAAAACTGAAAAATAATTAATGAAAAGGTCGCAATGGCGACCTTTTTTCAGCGTATAGGAATGATAATCGTAAATGTTGTTCCAGTACCTATTTTACTAGAGACTCGAATCCTACCTTGATGCGCATCGACAATCCACTTCGCAATAGCCAAACCTAGCCCATGTCCACCTAGTTGTCGGGATCTTGCTTTGTCCTCTCGATAGAAACGATCGAATATCCGATCATGATCCTCTGAATCGATTCCAATTCCGGTATCTTTGACAATCATATAGAGTAATTCTCGATGTTTGACGTGTTCTATAAATAAACGAAGCTTTACTTCTCCATTTTCAGGTGTATATTTAATCGCATTATCTAGTAGGATATACACTAATTGTGTCAAACGGTCCAAATCCCCGAGTATTACAAGTGTTTCAGGAACATCTAATTGCAAATGGATTTGTTTAGATGATGCAAGCGGTAGGAAGGTTTGAATGATTTTATGTGCATAAAAACTAAAATCAAATGAACTTTTGGCTAATTCTATGTCCCCAGAGTCAGAACGGGCTAGTGTTAGTAGATCACCAACCAGCTTAGTCATCCGTTTTACCTCATCCTTCATGTTAGATAAAACATTAAAAGAAAAGGGATCCTGCTCAATATGCTCCTCCAATTCTAAGGTGTCTATGGAGGAGAGCATCACACTTAATGGTGTTCGAAGCTCGTGGGAAGCATCTGCTACAAATTCTTGCTGTCTTCTATAAGATTGAATAATAGGCTTCATGGACCGCTTAGACATAAAATGACTAATGACAATGGCTACTAAAGCAAACAGAAGGACTAAACTTACTAGGATCATTAGAAGCCAACGAAGCAGCTGAGACTGAAAGGAGATGTCCTTACCAACATAAAGTGTACCCATTTTATCCCCGTTATAGACCAAGGCCCGACCTGTCATCACTAGGTGGATTTCACGGGTATGTCGTTGATTACGGAACAGAGGGTGTCCTATGGATAATTTAGCATAGCGGACCTCTGTTGGACCTGGATTCCAGCCCTGTATCAACTCTATTAAGTCAGGCCGAAGTGGGTGGATCATTTCATCTCCAGCTATTGGCTGTCCTGCCTTATTAAGCAAATAATAAAAGAATTGTTCTTGTCCTAATGTAAATTCATTGGTGATATTCCCTGGAAGTTGGTCTGATTTGCTGCGAAGCAGCAGATCCTTCATTTCATTTACTTCCTGATTAGCCAAATCATTGATTTGCATTTCTTGCTCATAGATGCTGTACATATAGAGAAGAGAATAAACAAAAACGGTGAAGAGCCCTAGAAAGAGCATTAAAATTCCACTGAATTGAAGGGTTAGGCGCCTATGGGTTTGTTTGAAAAGATCTCTTCTCTTGAATTTGCTTCGAACTTGGGCCCACCACTTATTCTTCAAGTTTGTAGCCCACCCCTCGAATGCTCTGTATGAGCCCACTTTTACCTGATAAATCTAATTTTTTTCGTAGTAATTTCACGATCGCATCAATGGATTTCAAGGAAACATCTGCACCTATACCCCAAATACGATCTAAGATAATTTCACGTGTGAGGACTTGATTTTTATTTTGGACAAATAAATCCAATAATTGAAATTCACGGGGAGTGAGCCCGATTTCTTCCTCCCCAACATGAACGGTATGACTTGTACGATTCAATGCAAGGTCGTGAATATGGACAATCTCTTCTTGGATTGGTGCGTAATTACGTCTGGTAAGAGCTCTAAGGCGAGCAAGCAACTCATCAAGCTCGAATGGCTTGATAAGATAATCATCCGCACCTGCATCTAGGCCCTGTACTCGATCTTGCAGGGAATCCTTAGCTGTCAGCATGAGAATAGCTCCTGTATAGCCATCTTTTCTTAATGTACGACAGATACTGATCCCATCCGCACCCGGCATCATCCAGTCGAGAATGAGTAGGTCAAAGTGGGAGCCTAAGATATAATCAACCACATCGTCTCCTCTTTGAATCCATTCTACATTGTATCCACCTTTCTTCTTTAACATATGTGCAACCAATTGACCAAGTCGAAGATCATCCTCAGCTAAAAGAATGTTCATCTAGTCTGCCTCCAATCCAATATTTTTCTAACGTTTAGAAGGTACATGATGGAGATTAAAAATAAATGAATATAAAGAGTTCACTTTCACTTTTTTTTCATTATCCGTCGGTATAGTAATCTTAGCTTAAAATTCTGTTCGAGAAGGGATTTAAAATAATGGCGAACAATCAGCTTACGAAATGGTTTATTGGTTTATCGAGTGTAGCATTATTTACAGGTTTTATCGGTTTGACCGAGAGATATGATCAAGATACTCAATCTGCAGCCAATACAAAATCAAATAGTATGGATACCCAAATGAGTCGTCAGGATGCAATCAGGCAAGAATGGAGAAGTACAGATTCCATAACAAATAATAACAACGGAGTGGCTTCCAATCACCATTCTGCAAAGGCTACAAGTCCCACCATAACAAATCAACAACCACAACTTGGAAGCACGAATGGAACCACGAGTAACAGTGAAAGAATGCGATCCCGTGCATCATAAAGAAAGGTAGGGAATGGAAGATGCATACTTTTCGTGCTATGAATACAGATGTCAGAACCTATGGGTTTTCTACCCAAATGAATGAGAAAGTCGAATCATGGTTTAGATTTGTTGAAGAGAAATTAAGTCGCTTTAAGATAAATAGTGAACTATCGAGATTAAATCGAAGTCAGGGAACTCCTTTTCTTTCCTCCGCCTTATTATTTGAAGTACTAGATCATGCTCATTCGTATCATTCCAAAACGGGGGGATTGTTTAATCCATATCTGGGGCATGTGCTATGTGATCTGGGGTATAACCAGAGCTTCGAAACATTATCGGAAATTTATTCAGTGGAAAAGAGGAAATACGATGGTTCTATTCAAGAACCGCTGAAGATGGACCCTGTGTTAAGGAGTATCATGTTATCGCCCCATGTATCTGTTGATCTAGGAGGGTTTGCAAAAGGTTGGATTGCTCACTATCTTTCACAATTATTGAAGGAAGAGGGAGTTACAGAGGGTGTCATTGATGCCGGAGGAGATATTGTTTTCTGGGGAAATGAAGAGAATGTGTGGGAGATCGAGATCGAAGATCCATTCGAATCAGATAAAGAGATGGCCACTTTAAAAATTTGTCGGGAAGCGGGAGTTGCAACAAGTAGCATAATCAAACGAAGCTGGAAGGATGCAAGTGGGAATCAGTACAACCATATTGTAGATCCAAGAACACAACAGCCAAGCCAATCCGATTTCGTTCAGGTTACAGTATTGGCACCCAATCTTATTCAAGCTGAAGTATATGCTAAATGTGTATTAATTCTTGGCAGTGAAAAAGGAATTTCGTGGCTTGAGAAGATAGAGCCAGAGCTTGCTGTAATAGGTGTTCGATACGATCATTCGATCGTGATCGGGTCCGGATTAGAATCATATTGTTTACAAGGAGGAATGGACTTTGGAAGAGCTTCTTAGTCAATTTGCGGGTTTGTTTCCAGTTTGGTATACAACAAGAGCAGCAGGGCTAACCTCGTACGCCCTATTATTTCTATCGATGGTAGTAGGTATTCTACAAAGCATGAAATGGGCCAGCCCAAGAAGTCGATCTATCCTGTATACGATCCATAATACAACAGGTTGGTTTGGATTGTTGTTTGGGATGATTCATGGATTAGTCTTAGTTTTTGATCAGCATGTTGGCTATTCTTTGGGGGAAATTCTTATCCCTTTCACAGCTCATTCAGAGACATTCAGAAATGGGCTTGGGACGATTGCGCTTTATGGGTTATTCTTACTCGTACTTTCGTCAGATCTAATGAAAATGGTAGGGAAAAAAGTATGGAAAAGTATCCATTTTCTTGCCTTCCCAAGCTATCTTGTAGCATTATTTCACGGAGTAACACTAGGAACAGATAGTCAATACGGTTGGACACAAATAATGTACCTTGTTACGGGCGGAATGGTCTTCCTATTAGCTGTATTTCGTTTCACCTTAGTTAGAACGGAAAAATCTGCAAGACTTGAGAAAAAACAAATCCGAACATCTTAAGTCAGCTCTTTAACATCGAGCTGATTTTTTCACATCGTGAACAATGGTAGAAAATTAAAATTCTTCTTGAAGGTAAAAACATTACAATTTACAAGATTATAAAACGGTATTATACTCAAAATAACAACGTTGTTATCAAATTAGAAAAGGTGATCTTAAAGTGAACTCAAATGTGATTAGAATCAATCCTTTAGATAACGTTTTTGTTGCACTCCAGGATTTTAACGAAGGGGATACCATTCAGCTTGGAGATCAAACGGTTACAGTACGGCAGTCCGTACCGAAGGGCCATAAAATTGCGATTCAACAAATTGAAATAGGTAAAAACGTGGTGAAATATGGTTTTTCCATCGGGAAAGCCCTTCAGGAAATTCAAATCGGGGATTGGATTCATAGTCACAATCTAAAGAGTGGGCTAGAAGGAACACTTGAATACTCCTATCATCCATCTGAAATACAAGCAGCTTCGACTCATGCTGATAGAACATTCATGGGATATGTGCGTGGAAATGGGGAAATTGGGATTCGCAATGAAATTTGGATTATCAACACAGTAGGTTGTATAAATAAAACCTGCGAAGCATTAGTACGATTGGCAAACAAACAGTTTGCAAACCGACAATTTGATGGAGTCTATCATTTTCCACATCCATTTGGTTGTTCACAATTAGGGGATGATTTAGTAAATACGCAAAGAGCCTTATCTGGTTTAGCCCACCACCCGAATGCAGCAGGGGTATTAATTGTAGGTTTAGGATGTGAAAACAATCAGATTTCTGAATTAAAGAAGGTATTAGGGGATTATGATCCGAACCGGATTAAGTTTATGTCTGCTCAAGAACAGTCAGATGAGATCGAGGCTGGATTAAACCTTCTAGAGGAATTGGTTACTTACGCTGAAGGTTTTAAGCGCGAATCTGTTACGTTATCGAAGCTTAAGGTAGGGCTTAAATGTGGGGGCTCCGATGCATTTTCTGGAATTACTGCTAACCCATTAGTGGGACAATTCTCTGATATGTTGATTAGTCATAACGGGACAACCATTCTAACTGAGGTTCCCGAAATGTTTGGTGCAGAAACGATTCTGATGAATCGTGCTTTAAATTCCGAGGTATTTGAAAAGACCGTTCATTTAATCAATGATTTTAAGGAATATTTTATTAGTCATGGCCAAGAAGTTTATGAAAACCCTTCCCCGGGGAATAAAGCAGGTGGTATTACCACTCTAGAGGAAAAATCTTTGGGTTGCACGCAAAAAGGCGGTTCGAGTACCGTGGTGGACGTCCTTCCATACGGTCAACGAGTTACCGAGCAGGGGCTAAATCTCATTCAAGCACCAGGTAATGACCTTGTTTCGGTTACAGCACTCAGTGCTGCAGGAGCCCATATCGTTCTCTTTACGACAGGAAGAGGAACTCCATTCGGAGGGCCTGTACCAACAGTGAAAATTTCTACGAATACTGCCCTTTATGAGAAGAAAAAGAACTGGATAGACTTTAATGCCGGGCAGCTATTGGATGGAATTTCAATGGATCAGCTTCGCGAGGAATTCTTTGAGTACATTGTGAAAGTGGCTTCAGGTGAAATAGAGACGAAAAATGAAAGAAATGGGTATAAGGAAATCGCAATATTTAAAGATGGAGTTATTTTGTAGTATTTAGAGATATTGGTAAAAGATAAGGGTGTCCTAAGAAAGTAAAACTTTCTTAGACACCCTTCTTCATTCTCAGGTACAATCATTGTGCTCAGAGGGTGTGCCCTCACCTAAAGACTTGGCTCCGGTCCCAAGTTTTCTTTACTAATTAACAATTAGGCACTAGGTTTGGAACAAGACTCTCTTTCTTTAAGCTCGGATTGAAGAGAAGGAAAATCATCATGAAGAGGTTCTTTAGATTCATCTTGATTTATCAGTTTTAATAAGGCTTCCACAATGCCTTTTGCAATATTTTCTACTGGGGCACCGATTGCCGTAATCGGTACATCGAAGCTAGCAAACTGTGGAATATTGTCGTAACTAATTAGTGAGAGGTCACCCGGTATTTGTAGCCTATATTCGTTTAGAGCCCTAATAATTCCTACCGTGAGATCATAACTACCACTGACAATTGCTGTAGGAGAGTAGGAAGATTCAATTAGCCGTTTAGCGGCATTGTAGCCATCTTCCCAACTTAGCCCGTAGCTATTAATCGCCATATCTGGATGGACATGAAGGCCTAATTCACAAATTCCCTTGGTAAAACCAAGATATTTCTTTTGTTGAATGATTCGGTCCGTTAAATCTCCGATATACGAAATACGTTTATGGCCCAATCTACCTAGATAATGTACAGCGTCACGAATAGCTTCTTGTCGATTTACATCTAATGAAGGTATGTTGCGGCTTCCCGATTCTCCAAAGCATAGCACGGGTGCCAACGAAGTAATAGATCCTATATGGTGATGGGAGGAAACACTTTCATCAAAAACAAGAATTCCATCGACTTGAAAACGATTAAAAAGATTAATAGCGGATTCAACAGAATTTATAGATAAAATCATAGAATATGAATTTTTTTCGAGCTCTTCGTTAATCTTAGTAGCTAAGGAAGACAATGCAGCTCGTTCAACTGTTGGCCATAGCAGCCCAATTGTGCGGCTTTTCTTGGAAACAAGGCTTTGAGCAGCAATATTAGGTTGATAGCCAAGCTTTTGGGCGAGGTTTAAGATCTTGCGCTTCGTATCATCTTTTACTAATGGACTATCATTCAGAGCCTTAGAAACGGTAGAATAGCTTACCCCAGATAGTCGTGCTATATCTTTTATCGTTACACTCATAGGAACTCACCTTAGTTTTAGTTTGATATTATTTTAAACGATATTAATTGAA
>DATFAS010000252.1:0-8025 GCA_035254305.1 Bacillota bacterium | reverse complement strand
GATTAACTCCATATTATCTCCCCATCATTCAATTTCTTTCACTTACTTTATCAAGAATACACACAAGCAAAGTAGTGATAACTGCGAATCCTACAATCGCAGAATAAGGATAAGGGATAAATATAAACAAAAGAAATGAAGCTATGGTGATGGACAACAAGAAGCCAAAGAACTTGCTCATATTTCTCTCCCTTCAACTAAAGAATCTACTCCAATCATATTGCTTCTCAATATTTTGAAGCTATTGGATGAATTTCTGCTGTTCATCTAAATTATTTTTAAGTGCAAGAATATTTCTATCCTCAATTAAAAATCCATGAATGTGATGATTATTATGGATTAGATAGCGATACTTCTGATTAGTATACAAGTCACAAAACCATGATTCTTTCTTTAAAAATTCGATATTTTGATTGAGTTGTTTTGATGTAATGGATGGGGCAAATAAATCAAATGATATGAAATTTTTTATTAACCTTGTAAAGTAAAACATTTTTACTCCCCACTCTAAACTACTTTCAAAGCAAAATAAGCTATCCCCTCTACATTGATCTGTCATGGATAGCTTGCTGTGCTTTATATTCATCTTCTTTCTTTTCGTAAACGTCATATTGTGTGTTATCCATTTGCCCCCAAGAATTTGACGAATTAGTAAACCACATTCTTGTTCTGTATGGAACTCCATGGGTTTGCAATTTACCAACAATTTCTGCATATTGCTTATGTACAAAAGCTGTATATACTAAACACCTATGCTTAGAAAAGAGAAACCATAATAGGCTATTAACTAAATCAACCACAGAATCCCTCCATCATAGAAGCTGTATTCAAAGGATGACTTCTTATGGTGATTTTTGCTTGTTTTGTTCTAGATGTTGTATCCTTTGTTCAAGTTCTGCAATTTTGTTGTTTTTTCTTTTAGAGGATTTTCTATAGAAGAAAATAGCCACAATGATTGGCAGAGCAAGGAACATTAGAAAACATAAAAGCTGAAAAACCATATTACCCCAATCGATGGCTACAGCACCAAAGCTAATCAAAATCTCAACTCCTTTTCATATCTCCTCTTTCTTATACGATTACATTTACAATAAGTTCCATAAAATCGTTCTTTTAATAAAATAAGCTACCCCCTATCTGATAGCTTCTGGATTATCTTTTTCACTCTATTGCCACTGCTTCTACTTCAATTTCAACTAAAAGTCTTGGATCAATAAGTGCCTTCACCTCAACCATTGTTGCTACAGGTTGAACATCCTTAAAAAACTCACCATGTGCCCTTCCAATCTCTTCCCATCTTGATATGTCAGTTACAAACATTCTTGTTCTAACTACATTAGATAAACCTACTCCTAATTGATCTATCTTTCTTAATATATAGTTTGTTTGTTCGTAGGCATTACCTATACCTACTACATCCTTATCTTTCATAGCAGTAGTACCTGCAACCTCAATACGATTACCTATTCTTATAGCCCTACAATACCCAACAATAGATTCCCAAGGTGAACCAGTGTAAACTATCTTTCTTTCAATCATTTTAATCCACTCCCTATACTATGTTTAACCTAATTTTACCAATTTTTTTAGTAATCTGACAACAAAATCATTATTTCATCCAATTCATCACCATGATAAAAAATAAAAGATGCCAAATTCAATAGCATCCTTAAAAGTTTATTTTATGAATAATGAGATACTGACCTATCATTCAACCTATCTGGTCAATTAAATAACCTCCTAAAAATGTGACTACCATAGTTACCCAAAATTTTATTGTACTTATTGTTGATAGATGCTTTTCACCCACACGTTCCATTCCTTTTTCTCTTAGGAGATAAAAAATCAATTCATTCAACATAGGAAAAAGAGTAAATAGCAACACGGCTACAATTAAAGTAGTTGTAATCCATCCATAGTATTTTGCAAGTAACCAAGTCAAGGGGAAAATCATTGGAGATATTGTTAGGTCATATAGTAATTCCCCAATGGTATTTTCCCTTTGTTTCCTTCTTTCTGTGTATTTACTATCTTTTAAATTGTATCTTACGGAAATCCAAATAGAAATTTTTGCACCAAGTACCAATGCTACAAATGCAACTATTATCCTTATTTTCAATTCCTTCTCCAACTATAATTATCCTTCAGCCGCTTTTAAAACTAATATGTGATCAATCTGTGAGCATTGTTATTCTTGGCCAATAAGATAGATGATAATTTCCAAAACAAAAAACACCCAAGCCTGGGTGCTTGAGTGTTCCCGTTACATGGTTAAGATCTTAAATTCCCCTGAACCAAACATACCTTTCAGATAGTCAATCTTCGTATTTTGGAAATAGGCTGTGGCATTATCCTGAACGAGAAACTTAATTCCTTCCACTTCAATGACTTGGTCTTTCTCACCTGCTGACTCCTCCAGAGCCAGTTTTAATTGTGGACCGCCTCAGCCAATACTCATATTCAATCGAATGTAAGGGTTCTCAATTTCATTCTCATACCGTTTGATTGAATTTCTAATTTCATTTAATGCGGATTGTGTGACTTGAATCATTGTGGTTCACCTACCTTATCTACTTTTTACTAGTAATTCAACAGCTTCCTTGACGAGTTTACTCGTATCTCCGCCATTTTCCTTTTCCTCTAATACGCATTTCTCTAAATTGGTTGCTACAATATGGGCCATTGCTTTATCTGCAGCATTGCGAATGGCAGATAATTGGCTAACTACCTCTTTACAATGCTTCTCCTCTTCCATCATTCGTAGAACACCTCTTACTTGTCCTTCGATCCGACGCAGGCGCTTCTTCATATCTTCGGTGTATTCCATAAACCCACTTCCTTCTCCAATACATGTATAAGTATATTCTACCACAAGAGAGAAGAATTCAATCCCCCAAAAATAAACTTCCACATCAGTCTATGAGGATAAAATCATGGATACTCATACCCATATATGTATATTACTACTTCGTATTCTTTTCGTCAACCTAATTGGGCTATACCATTCGTTCGGGGTTTAACGCAGTCTCGACTTCCTTGGTATACAATCCTTCTTCTTCAAGAACCTGTTTTAGCGTTTTATTCTCTGTAAATGCCTTTTTTGCCATGGTAGCTGCCTTGTCATAGCCTATAATCGGATTTAATGCAGTTACTAAGGATAAGCTTGCTTCCATCCATTTTGTACATTGATCCAGATTCGCCTCAATTCCCAGCATACACTTGTTCGTTAGGATCAAAATAGCATTAGAAAGAATTTCAATGGATTGAAGCAGGTTAAAGGCAATCACTGGCATCATCACATTAATTTCAAGCTGGCTTCCATTCCCAGCAACTGTAATCGTGGCATCATTGCCAATTACCTGACTAGCAACCATATAAATCATTTCTAAAATAACCGGATTTACCTTCCCTGGCATAATCGAAGATCCTGGCTGAACAGCGGGTAGCTGAATCTCTGCTAGACCTGTTCTTGGACCTGAGCTAAGTAATCGCAAATCACTTGTAATCTTAATGAGGTGAATAGCAAGCTCTTTAAGAGCACCACTTACTCGGATCGCAGCAGTTGTATTTTGCATAAATGAAAAACGATTTTGTGGCTCAGCGAAAGGCAAGCCTGTACGCCTTGCAATTTCGGCGATAGCTTTTGAAGCATATTGGGGATGTGCATTAATTCCTGTCCCGACAGCATTGCCACCTAACCCGATCGAATAGAGTGCATGGCTTGCTTCCTGTAGATGCTTCTTTAATTCTGTAATAGTCTGGGCATATCCCGAAAATTCTTGTCCTAAGCGTATAGGAACTGCATCCTGTAAATGAGTTCTACCTGACTTAATAATAGATGCAAATTTTTCAGCTTTTTTCCATAATTCTTCTTCTAATGAGGTAATGGAAGGGATCAGCTGGTGGTGAAGCATTTCTGCTGCTGCAATATTAATGGCTACATGGATCGTATCATTCGTAGACTGAGCACGATTCACATGATCATTCGGATGTACGGTATGATCGTACCTACTTCCACCTAATAGTTCAGTGGCTCGATTGGCAATCAATTCGTTTGCATTCATATTCTGTGATGTACCAGCACCTGCTTGAAAGACATCTACGACGAAATAGGAATCCCATTTTCCCTCTATGACTTCCTCAGCGGCTTGAATAATCGCCTTAGCAGTTTTGGAATCAAGCTCCCCTGTTTCCATATTTGCCATGGCAGCTGAAACCTTAATTAACCCTTGTGCGCGAATAAATGCCCTTGGAAGCCTTAATCCACTTATAGGGAAGTTCTCTACTGCTCTTTGGGTCTGTGGCCCATAGTAAGCAGAAGCCGGAACCCAAACCTCACCAAGAGAATCCCTTTCTACTCGATATTTCATTTCTTCCATTGAATATCATCCCCACTTCCTATGGATATTTGGCTCATATTTATAGAATGACTTCGATACCATATTTTTATGTAAAAATTGGAATACCTCCTTCATCTATTTGTATAAAACCTATTTTTAAAGAAAAAAATAGAATCGTTAATCATCACTAACTTTTTGGAGGGAACGAAAAATGCAATTAGGCTCTCACGAAGCCCATGAATTAAATGAATTACTAATGAGTTGTACCAATTCTATTCAATCGATGGCCTTATTTATTAACCAAGCACAGGATCCAGAACTCCGCCAAATGATCCAACGCCATTACTCTGTTCATGTTCAGGATTACAATATGAAATGTGAGTTTGTGAAACAAAGAATGGGCTCAAGAGATCAGCTCAATATACCTGCACTAAACATGAATATGAATATAAACATGAGCACGATGACACCAACACCAAACCAATATCTACCTATTCAACCTGAGGTAAAACTAAATCAATTGGATGATCGAGCTATTGTTACCTCTTACCTTCTTACCCTTAAAAGAGCAGGAAGAGAGTATGCTTGGGCTGCTTTTGAAACATCCACACCACAACTACGTTCCTTCCTAGAAGATGCTTTCCGTATGTGCTCTCATCAGGCATATGAAGTTTGGCAGTATATGGCACGTAGAGGTTACTATCCTGTCACTATGGCTGCACCACAAACACTTCAAACTATGGGTCAAATCTATCAAGAAGTTCCTTATCAACAACCTACAACCGCATACCAAAGGATGTAATCATTTACTTAGGATAGCTAGTTTAGCTATCCTTTTTCTTTTCCCCGCTTATTTACTCCCTGTAGAAAAAACAAGAATTTTATTTTTGTCTCTGCCCATAGTAGATAGACTAAACCGGACAGACACTCAATATAGATAAATAGGATTGAAAACAGAGAAGTAACTAAGGTAATTAAGGGGAGAAATTACTGTGACGAGGAAAGTATGTATTGAACTTAGTTATTTAGGAGTTTTTTTATTTGCTATCATTTATCTTTTGGCAAGAACACCCCATTCCCTCCCATCAACAGGGATACCGGATGGATCTAAGGTTTCTGTAAAACAATTACTCGCTTTTCCTATTACCATAAAATCTACGATTAGCCCAAGCAAGGAAACTCCTCCTTCTTTAGCTTCAACCAAATCATCATTGACAGCATCATCACCATTAACGTTTACTCCACCACCTACACCACCAATCACACCACCTATCCAACAAACACCACAGGCTGTACCCGAATCACCTTCTCTTTCGAAAGAAACAATAGAATCAACTCCATTCGAAGCAGAGCTAGCCTATGGGAAGCTAACAACAACCATACCCTATCCATCTTATAAAAAAACCGTCTATTTAACCTTCGATGACGGTCCCGGAAGCAACACGAAAAGAATCGTTGAAATTCTCGATAAAAACAAGATCATCGGCTCTTTCTTCTGGGTCGGAGATAACTTAGCAAGCTGGTTAAAACATGATGATTCAAGCCAAAGCTTCATTCAAGAAATGCTTAAGAAGGGGGAAGTGATTGGTTCTCATACGATGAAGCATACAGCATTAGGGCATACTGGACTCGATAGCCAAATCCATCTTATAAAAGAAAGTAAAGAATTCATCTCTGATAAAATTGGTCATCCCGTCGTATACTTTCGACCCCCATATGGATCAGTAGACCAAAACACACCTAAAGCTGCAGAGGAAACAAAGCAAATCATTACATACTGGCAAGCCGACAGTGAGGATTGGAAATATCCACATAATCCTGACAAAGTGTTAAACAACATTATGAGTGAAGTAGGTCCCGGTGCGATCATTCTTCTCCATGAAAAATCAACCACAGCCGACATGCTACAGGGAATTATTGACGCCTTGAAGGAAAAAGGGTATCACTTCGCCCCTCTTCCACATCCCAAACCATGAGACAACAAAACCACCGACGAATCTATCGGTGGTTTCATTCTGATTTACTCTGATTTTTGATCCGTTGTTGCCACTTCTGCAAATGTATTAAATTCCATTAGAATATCATTCTTAATTTGAGCTACCTTACCAAAATCCATCGCTTGGATATAATATTTCTCTAATGCATCATGGAGAGATTTAGCCCGTGCTAAGAAAGCTGATCCTTCTTTCATTGTTGATGCATACCTAGCCTTAATCTCACTTAATTCATCCGCATATTTCTCATCGGTCCCCGGTGTAATCGCCCTTTGATACATATCAACAATTTCATCGCTTTCTCTTTCTGGGAAGCGGTGGAAGACATATGAATTGAAGACAGCAGAGACTTACCAGAAGAGGTATACCACACTTATTAAGAAATTACAAAAGCTGAACCTTGACCCTATTGGATTCGGTGAGGATTATTTAGCCCTACATCTTAACGGGAAGAAGGATTGGGAGGACTGGAAGAAACTATATCCTACCATAGATGTTCAGGTGAAAGCGAAGATTCTGATCAAAACACCTGGGAATATTTACTGATGTGATGGGGTTGTCATTAGGGAAATCTACTTGTTTATCTATCAAAATTAAGAAAAGAGAAGGCAATGTGCTTTCTCTTTTCGTTTAGTTTCAATATTTGGATGTTCATTTTCCGTTCAAAAATATAAGGCAAGTAGCTAATTGTTGCTATTAGAACTTCCTTTTGTTGTATCTGAATTTTGGTCAACTGGTGGCTTTCCCTGTGCATCACGTTTACCATTTCCGCCAAATCCACCTTTGTGCTCAACACTTTGCTTTATTCGTTCCTGTTCGTTCGCCTTCATTTTATCTGCTTTTTCCTGAGTAAGCTTACCCGATTTAACAGCTTGGTCTGTTCTCTCCTGGGATTGCTTCACTAATAAATCAATAACTTGCTGTTCAGGGACTCCTTTCTCGTCCGCAATATCAGCAAGTGATTTGCCCGCCTTAAATTCATCCTGCATCGTTTTCTCATCCATTTTTAATAAAGAAAGAAGTTCTTCATTATTCATGCGCCCCTTATTACCTGCTTTTGCTGGTGTAGATGGGGATGTTTGTTGTTGTTCAACAGAGCTTTGCTGCCCCGCAGGTGCAGCAGATGATGTGCTATTTGAAGAACAACCTGTCATGGCTACTAAGGTTAGGGCAATTGTGCCCAGTGTTAATAATCTTTTCATATTTTATGGCTCCTTCAATGAACTAATTTTAATAACAGGATACATGGCAAACCTGAAAACAAACTTAATGATTTGTAGAAAAAGTATGGAATGGAAAATAACTATTTTGTGACAAACATCGCAGAAAATAATTTAAAACGAAAGTAAATTTAAATCGTAGATACCTCCTTATTTAGGCCTAGTACCCCCAATACTAGGCCATTACTTATTTCTTCAATAACAGATGCATATTAAATGGATCGAATTGGAAATATAAGATTATAATAAAATATTAATTCCTGGAGGTACTCAAATGGATCAGTTTAAAGCAACAGTAAACGCAACAGAATATCCCCCACATCTTAAACATAAAGTTATTTTTGAAACCTTTGATACCCTAAGCCCAGGTGAGGCTATGCTCCTGATCAATGATCATGACCCAAGACCACTAAGCTTTCAGTTCCAAATTGAACGCCCTGGTCAATTCACATGGGATTACATCGAACAAGG
>DATFAS010000251.1:0-14261 GCA_035254305.1 Bacillota bacterium | reverse complement strand
TTATCCATTATTGCAACAGCTAATAAACCAACAAGTGGTCAAATTCTGATTGAGGGAAGGGCATTACCCAAAGTAGAACGTTCCTATCGAAGGAGATTAGCCTATGTACCTCAAGAGAATACTCTCTATCCATCTTTAACTGGGTGGGATAATTTGATTTTTTGGGGGGCTATGTACGGTATGAATAAGAAGGAATTGAAGAGTAGGATGGAGACTGTGATTCATGTCATTGGGTTAAAGGACAGGATACGAGACCGGGTGCAGACCTACTCTGGAGGGATGAAAAAACGCCTTAGCCTTGGGATTGGTTTGATTCATCATCCTGAAATGCTGATTTTGGATGAGCCAACTGCTGGGGTAGACGCATCATCGAGGGGGATGATTATGCAAACCTTGAAAACTCTAGCCCAAGAAGGACATACCATTCTCCTAACAAGCCATCATCAAGAAGAGCAAGATGCTTGTGATCGCAAGATGTTTTTGCAGAAGGGCTCTCTCGTTTTCCAAGCTTCAGAAGAAATAGAAAAAGGGATGTGATTTTGTGAGTACTGAGTCCGTATTAGTAACTGAACCAAAAAAGAAAAAAACAAAAGCATGGGTTATCGGCGCAGCAGCCCTACTTATCGTGATTGCTGGAGGATCTGTGGGATACGCGAAGTACGATATGTTCAAAAGCCCAAAGACGGTTTATTTGCAATCTGAGCTTACGACATTTAATGATCTATCGAAATCAATCAATGATTCATTCAAGGATTATCAAGAATATATGAAACCATACTTACAAAGTACTGTTCATAACCAATCTGAAATATCAGGAGATATCATTCCTCCTGATCGGATGGATTCTGGAACAAGACAAGCCATGGAGCTATTCAAACAATCAAAACTTCTATTGGATAGTCAAACTGATCAAAAGAATCGAAAAGCCTTTACCAAATTAGATTTAAATATCGGTGGAAATAATTTGCTTGAAGCACAAACCTATGTAGATAATGACAAAATTTATATTGGATTCCCGGACTTTTATTCCAAATTTGCTTTAATCGATTTATCCGAATCGAAACAGATTGAGCAAAAATACCATATCAACCACGTTCCAAGTAAATTGGTACGCTACGATGATCTGATTCAGGCGATTGACCTTAACGATAAACTTACTCCTATTGGAATAAACTATGGGAAGTGGTTTGCGGAACAGCTGAAGGATAATCAATTTAGTATGAAAAAAGGGGTAGATTTTAGTGTTGGGGATGGATCGATCTCAACAAAGGAAATTACTCTCACTTTCAAGGAAGATGAGTTCAAGAGTTTACTCAAGGGTTTGAATAATAAGCTTGCAAATGATGACAAAATGTTTGAGTTGATCTATTCAAAATACGAGAATTTAGCCAAATTAGCTATAGATAATGGGACACCTGTTGAAATGAAAGATAAAAGTTCATTTAAGAGTGATTATCAGAAGTCATTGTCCGAAGCTAATAATAATATAGATAAGATCAAGCTTGCTGAAGATGTGAAGATGACCCTAAATATTGATGGAAACCATCATATTATCAATCGCAAAATCAACATCTCTGCGATTGACGCTGCTAATGAAAAATCCGACCTAACGATGAATTTCGGCAGCTGGGATGATCATAGTAAAAAGCACCATATGGAAATTAGTTTTAAAGGTAATGATGCCCGAAATACGGGAGGAGAGTTCCAAGTTGCTACAACAAGCCAAAAAGAATCCTCCATGCTAAAGGGAACATTCTTAATGAAGGCTGTAAATACACGTGATAATCAGACCTATGGAGGCGTTACTATAACCTCTGATTATTCTTCTACGGATGAGAAGGGAAATCAAAAGGGAGATATTAAATTCTCTCTAAAAGAGTTTGCGAGTGGAAAAGAGAAAGAGGTAGCAACTGGAAATAGCCATTTTGAATTATCAAAGAATGATAAGGAAAAAAGCCAGAACTCTGATCTCTCATTTGATATAAAAATTGGAAATGTGAATCCCAATACTCCAAAGGGATTTAATATTCATATAAAGTCGAAGGATACATTCTCTGATTCATTCAACTCTCCTACTATTGATCAAAATAATTCATTCGATGTAGCGACCGTAACACCACAGCAAGAAAGAGAGATTCAAATGGAATTACAGAGATCAATGCAAAGCTTTTATTTGAAAAACATGAATTTACTTAGGGGAAGGTAAGGAGGGTATGCGAATCCTTACCTACATCTTCAAGGTGGGAAAATGAAAGTCGTTCTTGCAGTGTTTCAAAAAGAAATGAAGCTCTTTATCCGAGATCGAAAGGGGATTGTCATCCTTTGCTTTATCCCCTTTCTTATCATTTCTTTCATGGTATCAGCCTTTTCCCCCTATTTATTTCATAGCCATTATAGTAAACCCATTTCGATTGTTTATATCGATGAAGATCACACCATTCAAACTCAATTAATTGGCAAACAATTTGAAGACCTTCCCTATATGAAAGATTTTGTTCAAGTCATTCATATGGATTTACCGAAAGCTCAAAGTATGTTAAAGAATAATTCCATAGCCGGAATAATCGTGATACCAAAAGGGTTCACGAAGAGTATTTATACCGCAGATAATGAACCCATTATTCTCTATGCAAATGAGAGGCAATTAGAGCTTGCTGAACAAATTAAAAATCAGATTCTAAGTGCTTGCCATTTACTTTCAACCAGTCAAGCAGCTTTCATAACGGTTCGCCATGAAGGACTTCGGATGGGAATGGATTATGATGAAATTGACCAAGTAATCAAAAATATGCTACCAGATTTTATGCTTCGAGTTTTAAAAAGAAATGAACTATATGAAATGACAACTCTTTCAGAAATCCCGAATGTGCGGCTACCTGAATATATAACAGCTGCGATGATGGTGGTTATTCTTTGTTTCTTTTCATTACGATCAACCCGAACCTTTCTTCAAGAGCAGGAATTAGGGTTCTTTCAAAAATGGAAGACAACTCCCTTTTCGATCTCTCAAGTTATGGTAGGAAAGTTCATTTCTAATCTGTTTATTACTTTCATTCAGGGATGTTTGATTCTTATTTTTAGTAAAATTATTTATCAGAATTACCTCCCGAATGAATGGTGGTTATTATTAAGCTGGTTATTCTGTACGACATTTGTGATCACTTGTTGGAGTTTGCTTGTGTCTGTCGCTTCCTTATATTCACAATCATTTGTATTGGTAGGTTACTTAGGAAGTTTATTAGTAGCTGTTGTGGGTGGTAATGTTTATCCGTATTATGATTTGCCAGATTGGGTGATTCACTTGCGTCCATTTTCCTTTACCTATTGGTCTATGGATGGGTTGCTAAAAATCTTTTCTGGAGATACAAGCCTATCTACGATGATTGATTTGTATTCTATGATACGAATGGGGATTGTACTGAATGTTCTAACCTTTTTTGTTTTATTGTTTTATTGGAGGAAATAGGTGTGCTATATCTGATTAAGATTCGATTAAAGCTACAGTTGAGAGCAAAGGGATACTATGTCATTTCCGTTCTATTTATGGTCATTTTGGCTCTTATGTTAAAGGAAACACCCTTACAAAGTACAAACCAAATTCCAGTGATTATCGTCGATCAGGATCATAGTACCTATTCAGGACTGATCATAGATCGATTTAGCAAAAAAGAGGGAATAAAGGTAGAGATTTCTACCGAGTCAGTGGCTAAGGAAAAAGTTAAAAACTACCAAGCTGAGTTAGGATTCATTATTCGGAAGGGATTTGAATCTTCGGTTAAATCTTTACGGATAGAGAAGCGGATTGAATTACTAAAAAACCCGGGTTCATTGTCTTATGGAATAATTGGTGAAATGTTGGTCAGTGAGGTTCTTCGATTGGAAGCAAACGATAGTGCTGCAGACAAAGTTCAAGCTTTACCTATTCAATCTCTAGTCGTATCAAGTCAACCTTCGTCTTGGGAGCAGGTTTGGCAGGAAACTGATTCCTTAGGACAATCAAGTTCCCTGATTAAACTTGATTATCGAATAGAGAATATCCCAATTGAAACCACGAATGAAATATACCACCCGAACCGTATGGTTGGGTTCATTCTACTTGCCCTTATGTTATTTACTCTACATAGTGGTTACCTATTTCAGGATGATCAAATTCAGGGAATTGTACGGCGGGGAGCCAGTATTGATGCCTTTTCCATTCGTTACTTCATGGCAACAGTCATACCCTATCTGATCATTGGATGCTTGCAATTTTTCTTATTTATTGTGATTTTGTATGGGATTACAGGAAGCAGTATTTTTGTAAAGCCAAGTACGTATTTCATTCTAGGAAGTTATCTGATTGCGTTAGTAGGAATAGGAACTGTGTGTTCCCTAATGTTTACGAAGGATCAGCTAGCAAGTATCGTTCCCATACTGACAATTGGTTCGTCTTTTATTGGGGGTTGCTTTTGGCCGGTCCCTCCTGATAATTCGTATCTAGATATGATTTCTTTCCTTACTCCTCAAGGTTGGGCGCTTAAAGGGTTTCTTTATGAAAGCCAGGTGATAAAGGTTTCTGTTATTTTAATCGGGATCGGTGTATTTCTTTTAATAATCAGTGCTGGATTACTACGAAAAAAGCAATCTTTCCCAATTGCTTGATTGGAAATTTTCTTATTTTCACCACTTTTTCATTTCTTCTACATAACTTCTACATAACTCTATTAGATAATAAAGATGTAAGAAAAACTTCTTGTGAAGTTCCATTGGTAAAGGGGATTAGCAAAAGGAGGAATAGAATATGAAAAAGTGGATGATTGGTGGAATCGTGTCTAGCCTTCTCATTATGGGGGGAATAGGAGCTGTTTGGGCAGCAGAAACAGGCTCTACTAATGGAAATACTCCTTCATTTGAACAGATGCTGCCTTTTATGGAGAAGATGCATCCGGGAGTAGATAAGGAAACCTTTCAAAAAATGTATAATGAATGCCATTCCAACGGAGGAGCTCAGGGGATGATGGGTGGACAGGGTGCTTCGAATATGATGGGAAATATGGGGCACTCAGACATGATGGGCCACAATATGAATGAGATGATGAAGGATCTATAATGGTATCTGGCAGTAGGCATAAGATTAGCCTACTGCTATTTTTTGTATCAACACACAAATACTAATTCCAGAAAGGAAGGGAATTGGATGGCCTCGAAAATCTTAATTATTGATGATGAACCCTTGATTATTGATGTGCTCCAAGCCTATTTGGAAAAGGAGGGCTTTTTGGTCTATTCGGCGATAAACGGTGTGGAAGCTTTGCAAAGGATTAAAGAAATGAAACCCGATCTTATTGTTCTTGACCTTATGCTTCCAGACCTATCGGGTGAGGAAATTTGCCGGGATACTCGTAGGTATTCAGATGTTCCGATACTGATGTTAACGGCTAAATCTGATGTGGAGAATCGTATTCAGGGCATTGTTATAGGTGCGGATGATTATGTGACGAAGCCTTTTAGTCCTCGTGAGGTAGTTGTTAGAATCCAGTCTATTTTGCGCAGGACTCAGCGAATGAAGGATCATGATTACTTATCTTTTCACGGCGGTGAGCTTGTGATTGATATCCCCTGCAATGTAGTGGTTGTGAGAGGAGAGTCTGTCTCCTTAACCCCAATTGAATTCAAGCTCCTTACAGGAATGGCGAAATATCCAGGTCGCATATATAGTCGGCTTGATCTTCTGGAGAAGGTACAGGAGGACTCTTATGAAGGGTATGAACGAAGCATTGATACTCATATCAAAAATTTACGAAAAAAAATTGAGAGAGATTCCAAAAACCCAGAATATATCCTAACTGTATTTGGAATGGGCTATAAATTTGGAGGTAGGTCGGATGTTTCGAACCCTTTATTCTAGGATTCTATTCTTCTTTATAAGTCTTTCCCTCGGTGGGATCGTTTTGGTGAGCCTAGCGATTCAATTCGGCTTTGAAGATAGTTTTCGTAGCTATCTTGAACAGAAAAGGGAGGATCAGATTGGGCGTGTGATAGAGTTGCTGGAGAAGGAATACCAGCAAATGGGGAAAATAACGGGTGAATCTGTTGCTATGGTTCTACACCAACAGGCCATGACAGAAAATTTGTATTATAAACTTAATACACCAGAACAAGAGCTTGTATTTGATTCAACGAATATGGCAGGGATGATGCATGGTAATGAGAGCCATTTCACCCTATTGTCGAAATCCTACTCACTTGAAGGGGAGAACAAAAAAATAGGGACACTGTTCGTTTATTTTCCGGAAGGCTATGTGAATGGGGAATTCGAATTTCTACGGCAGTTTCATAAATATATAATTATAGCTTCTGTGGCTATGATTGCCATCTCTATTCTTCTAAGTTTTCTATTTTCTAATCGGCTCACGTTTGGGCTTCGTCGAATGAGAGATGCAGCAGTTGAACTGAAACAGCATAATTTAGCTGTGCGAATACCTTCCTCAGGGCTTCAGGAAGAAATGCTAGAGCTGTCCAATGCCTTCAATGAATTGGCAGAATCCCTTAGCAGACAAGAAAAGCTTCGTAAGCAGTTTACTGGTGACCTGGCCCATGAATTGCGTACACCATTGGCGACACTTCGAAGTCAATTAGAAGCATTTCAAGATGGCATATGGGAACCGACAAAGGACAGACTTGCTCAGTGTCACCATGAGTTGATGCGTTTGGTCCGACTTGTGGATGAACTAGAGAAGCTCATGGCTGCTGAAAACCCTCAGATCCAGCTATGGAAAGAATCAGTTGAGGTAAAGGGGTTGATTCACTTCCTTTCTGACCAATTTGCACCAACCTATAATCAAAAAGGAGTAGAACTGCTTATTGAGGAGCCAAGCTCAGAAATATGGCTGCAGGCTGATCGGGATCGTTTAATTCAAATCATGGCTAATTTACTGAATAATGCTTTAAAGTATACGCCGCAAGGTGGACGAGTAAAATTAACAGCTCATAAAGAGGAGGAGACGATAATCTTCCAGATTGAAGATACCGGAATAGGAATTACTGAAGAGGATCTACCCCATGTATTCGAACGGTTTTATAGAGGTGATAAATCACGGAATAGAAAAACAGGTGGAATTGGTGTTGGTTTGTCCATTGTAAAGGCTCTGGTACTTGCCCATAAAGGGGATATCCAAATAGAAAGCGCAATAGATAAAGGGACAAGCGTGATCGTTCGTTTTCCCGCATAGAAACAAACTAGTTAACAGCTGCAAAAAAGATGAATAAGTACGGTCTCAGGAGTTTAAGTAAACTGGCTGAAATATTATTTTATGTTGATTTCCTCCAATATTAGCTATTTATTCTGAGAATATTAAGACTACTTGGTTTCAATTAACCTATTGAAAGCGAATCAAATCCATGATAGTATCTCTTAAGTAAAACGTTTTCGTAAAACGTTTTACTGTCATGATGATAGGATTATTTGTAGTAAAGGAATGGATGGAAAGCACACTTAAAGGAGGTTCATGAGTATGAAGCCACGTGGAAAAACTCGTTGGGGAATTGCAGTCATCTTGTTTTTAGGGGTACTCATTAATTATTTTGATCGAACAAATATGTCCGTTGCTACGAAACCGATGATGGATGAATACCATCTCTCCAAGGGAGAATGGGGAATTATCATGTCATCCTTTGCATGGACCTATGCTCTATTGCAGCTTCCTATTGGTGCACTTTTGGATAAAATTGGTGTTAAATGGCTAATTCGGATTGGAACAATTATATGGTCTATAGCTACTTTTATGACAGCCATGGTCAGCGGGATGGGGCTTATTCTTATCTCAAGACTTATTCTAGGTATTGGGGAAGCTCCTGCATTTCCTGGTGCGGCGAAGGCAACCGGATATTGGTTTCCATTGCAGGAACGAGGAATGGCAACGTCTACATTTGACTCAGCTGCTAAGTTCTCTAATGTTGTTGGAGCCCCATTGGTTGCTTGGGCGGTTACGCAATGGGGATGGCGTGGAGGTTTCTGGTTAACTGGTATCTTAAGTGTTGTATACGCAATTGTTTTTTGGATTTGGTACCGCGATCCAAAAGAACATCCAAACTTATCGGAGGAAGAACGTCAATATATTGAACAAGGTGGAGCACAAGATCCAGGGGAGGCACCAGGCGGTACAATGCGCAACCTAGGGTTCTTATTAAAGCAACGAAAGGTTTGGGGGTTAACCATCGGGTTTGCTGCATACGGATATACTTTCTATCTATTCTTGACTTGGTTGCCAGGCTATCTTCAAAGCCAGATGCACATGACTGTTTTCAAGAGCAGTGCTTATACGGCCATTCCTTGGCTAATAGCCACATTTACTGATTTCTTTATTGGTGGATTTTTGGTGGACAAGCTGATTCAGAAGGGATATTCCTCAACCAAGGTTCGAAAATCATTATTTGTGATCGGAATGATGATGGGATTAGCTGTTGCCGGAGCTGCTTTTACAGATAATCCAAACGTTGCTATTGTATATATATCGATTGCACTAGCTGGATTGGCTTTTGCAGCCCCTGTTGGCTGGAGTATACCTGCATTAATTGCCCCTAAGGGAACAGTTGGCATCGTGGGAAGTATTATGAACTTCGTCAATAATATTATGGGTATCTTAGCTCCTATTGTTACTGGTTATATTGCCGGTGGGACGGGTTCTTTTGCGGCTGGTTTTATGATCGCAGCGATTATGTTGGTTATTGGAATTGTATCTTTCTTGTTCTTACTGGGACCAATAGAACCTATTCCTTCGCCTTTTAACCAGGACGAAAAATAAAAAAACAACACAAGATAGAGAAGAGAGGAAAATAGGTTGCTGTCGGAGATTGTCGGATAGCAACCTATTCCTTAGAAAGGAAGAGAGTCTATGAGTCAATTGTTTTGTACGGTGGGTATCGATATTGGCACGACATCGGTAAAAACATTAGCCTTAGATTATAGTGGAAAAGAAATCAGCCGAGGGTCCTGTCAATTGGTGATGATCCATGGTGAAGAGGGTGCTGCTGAGCAGGACCCTGTCTCTGTGTATGAGGCGGTTCTTTCAGCATTGGCGGATTTGGTTCCTAAGGTGAAGAAAATGGGATATATGATTCGGCAAGTAGGCTTCAGTTCAGCCATGCATAGCTTATTACTTGTGTCTAAAGAAGGGAAGCCTCTTACCCATGCAATGACCTGGATGGATATACGATCCAAACATCAAGCGGGGGACTTATGGTTGTCAAAGGAAGGTAAAAGTATTTATACTCGAACAGGGACTCCGGTCCACCCGATGTCCCCTCTTCCGAAATTAATCTGGTTAAGAAAAGAACATCCATCCTTATTCGGACAAGCAGCTAAGTTTGTTTCTCTAAAGGAGTGGATTTGGTATCAATGGTTTCATGTTTGGGAGATTGATGCATCAATGGCAAGTGCCACTGGATTATACAATTTAGTAGAGGGTAATTGGGATGAATTAGCTTTAAGCTGTGCGAGGGTAGGTCCAGAACAATTAAGTAAGGTTGTTGCAACTACCTATTTTCGCAAGGATATTCAAAATGAACAAATGCTAAGTTTAGGATTTGATTCACATACTGCATTTAATATCGGAGCATCCGATGGTGTCCTAGCTAATCTCGGATTAGGAGCCATTGGAGGAGATGCCATGGCCATTACCATCGGCACTAGTTGTGCGCTGCGAATGGGAAGTTTGAAGCCTACGACAGACATCGGCACTCGTTCCTTTTGCTATGTTTTGGACGCCGATAAGTTTATTGTAGGAGGACCGAGCAATAGTGGAGGGATCGTTGTTGAACGACTGCATCGGCAAATTCTTGGTAATTCAGATCGTGATCTAGGTCAAATGCTAGAGGAAGCAGGCATAGTGGATACGGAAGAAATCATTTGCTTGCCTTATTTGGCTGGGGAGAGGGCTCCTATCTGGAATGCAGATGCAAAAGCGGCGTGGATCGGATTACAGCTTCATCATACCTATGCACATGTTCTTAGAGCAGCTATTGAGGGAATCTTGTTGAATGCTTATTGGATTGCTTCGAATTTGTTTGAGAAAATTGGAAAACCGTTGAAGCTAGTAGCTTCAGGAGGGCTTCTGCAAGTTCAGTGGGTACGTCAGCTTTTGGCTCAAATATTCAACATCCCTGTAGAATATAGGGAAGAGGGGGATGCGTCTACAATGGGAGCTATTATGTTAGCGGAAATGGCGGTTGGGATTAAAGCCTGGAATGAAATCTCTCAAACAAATGGACACATTGATATGGCTATGCCAGATTCAGAGCAACATAAACGTTATCAAAAAAAATTCAAGAGCTTCCGTCATTATGCACGTGCTCTTGAATTGGAAAAGAACGAATAGTTACTATTCTTTTAATTGCCTTTGTAGTTGAGTAGAATGAGACCAGATGACGGTAGAATCAATAACCACAATATGGTGGTTATAGGTTCTGCCGTCTTTTATTTGTTGAAGGATCTCTCTAGCTGCAAAGTTTCCCATCTCGTCCGTAGGGTGGTGAACACAGGTTAGGGATGGGGTGATTAGTGTGGCCCAATCTGGCTTATCGAAGGTGGCAAGTCCCATGAAATTCGGAATAGCAACATGGGTTGCCTTTAATAGTGGATAGAAATCGAGCATAATTAAACCATTCGCTGTATAGATAGCAAATGGGCTTGTTGCCGAGCTTCCTATGATCTGGTGAACGACGGACTGTTGAATGGTTGTATTTCCGCGTTCAATCTCTGTGATCCAGGGTTCTCTATTATACTCTTCACATGCTAGGGTGTATCCTTGTAGTCTCTCTTTACGGGTACTTATATTTCCTAGTGGTTCGGTGATATATAGAACTTTTTGGTATCCTTCTCGAAATAATGCACATGTAAGCTGTTTGGAAGCTTCTTGGTCATTGGTTACAACATTTACGACAGAGGGGATGTTGAATTCTCGATCAATCAGAACAACAGGAACGGTTTGGGCAATTTCTTCTATTAAGGGATTATTTTCCCCATTGGTCTGAATAATTAGACCACCAATATTTTGTGCAATTAATGATCGAATCATTGTTTCCTCACGTTTTGGATCTCCGCCTGTTTCACATACCATTAGATTATATCCTGCTTCACTAAGAACCTTCGAAATCGAACGGATGACAGATACACAAAAGGGGTAGCCAATATTGACTACAACAACAGCTATGTTACGGCTTGGGCCTTTTAAACCTTGGGCAAGCTTATTTGGTTGAAATCCGAGAGAATCAATAACATTTTTAATCCTTTGTCTTGTTTCTTCTGTCATAGCTCCATAGTTTTTATTAATATAGCGAGAAACTGTTGTAATGGAGACACCTGCTTCACGGGCTACATCTTTGATTGTTATTCGTCTACGTTTATTCATTAAATATGGCTCCCCGGTAAAAACATATAATTTCATTATATCATTTTTTCCAGTTATTACACATTAGTTCATAAAATGAAGCGATTGAGTACCTATGAAAAGTAGCAATGAGAGGCGATTGGAGGCAGAAAATAAAAAGAATAAAAAAAAAGGGCATATGCCCATTAGTAAGATAGAAGAATGGAGAATGAATCTCCACTAGAATGAATTTTAAAGCAATTCAGGGATATAAATCGACAGATATCACTCAAGACAGAAGAAAACGCTTTAAAATAGAAAATAATTCAATAAATTACAGTAGTGATCAGAAACGACAGAACGCTTATATCCTATTTTTATACTATAAACAACAAAAACATAGATGAAAAGTTTTTCATGTTTTTTATTCACAAAACGTTTGTTTTTTATACCTGCATAGGTATGAGATAATGGAATGGGATAAAATGGGTGAGGTGAATGAGGATGAATATTGGGACCGTAAGGCTTTTATCGCAGTTAGGCGCATTTGTTTTATTTTTTATTGTTCCAGTTTTAGATTTATTTCGTTTAGACCTTTCGCAGCTTAGATTCTACCTATTTCAAAGAAGTTTTCCGTTTTCGGAGGGCTACATCTTTTTGTTATCCGTTTTATTGCTGGTTTTTGTATTTGTAGGAATATCGAAGTGGTTTGGGCGTCAATTCTGTGGATGGCTTTGTCCACATAATACCTTTTCTGTAAACCTGGCGAAGTTGATTGGATCTAGATTTTTTAAGGGTAAAAAGTTTCTGCAAAAATCTGTTGATCTTTTCTTATCCATACTGTTTGCACCAATCATTTCGTTTAGTATGCTTGCTTATTTTTATAATCCACATGAACTACTTAATGAAATAGTCTTTTTCCAATATAAGAACTGGTCGTTCGATGTATACCTATTCCTGTGTATTTTCTTCTTCGTCATGATTAATCGATTACGTAGTAACTTTTGCCGGAGTGCGTGCCCTTATGGAATGTTGCAAATGATCTTATCGGATAAGAATTCAAAAATGGGAAATGTAAGGAATCTGTTTAGTGGTACTGGGCTAGTTTTACTAGTTATTGTCATTAGCTTAGTTAGTCTATTATCTTATTCGGTTTTTTCGACAAAAGGGTTTAGTATTAGTGTTCAAAAGCAGCTACAGGGAGTGAAAAACGGGAATGAATTTCTTTATTCTTATTCTATAAGTCTTGAAAATAGCAGGAATCAGGACCAGAAATACCATCTACAGCTAGAAGGTGTCCCAGCAAAGTGGCAGGTGGAGTACCCTTCCGAAATCAGTATTCAGGCACAGGGAACAAGGCTGGAAACGATCTTATTTCATATTGATCAAGAAAGCTTAAATCAAAACTATAGCCTTGTTCTCCATATAAGGAGTGATTCCGAAAGTCAACTAGATCATAAATTAACTATTTTTCCGACTGTTCGATAGCTCCACGGCTAGAATGGATAGATAGAGGTGAGGCTAAGTATGATGTAATCCCCTATTTACATCATCTCTAAATACCTTTCCAAGTACCTGCTAGAAGTTGTATACTTAGGTGTATATACAGCGAAGTATACAAGGAGGGAAGATCGAATGAAAAACCATAAAGTACTTGTTTCATTGGGCTTGGGTTGGATGTTTGATGCCATGGACGTGGGAATTATGTCCTTTATTGTTGCTGCCTTAGTGAAGGATTGGCATTTAACTTCTGTACAGGTCGGCTGGGTTGGTAGTGTGAATTCGATTGGAATGGCATTAGGTGCCCTTATCGCAGGAGTTTGTGCGGATCGTTGGGGAAGAAAGCCTGTATTGCTAGCCTCTATCTTAATCTATTCGCTTGCTAGTGGAATATCGGCATTTGCAACTGGTTTTTCCATGTTTATGATATTACGATTTTTAATTGGGGCGGGGCTTGGGGGAGAGCTTCCTGTTGCTTCAACATTGCTTTCAGAGAATGAACCACAGGAAACACGGGGGAGATCGGTCGTATTATTAGAAAGCTTCTGGGCTGTAGGATGGATTGTTTCAGCGATTCTAGCTTATTTCATCATCCCCAGCTATGGATGGCGGATTGTCTTTTTAATTGGTGCGGTACCGGCTTTGTATACTGTTTTTCTGCGAACTTCATTGCCAGAAACTAAATCGCAAAGATTTAAACCATCCATTCGCAAAGCTATGAAACAAATTTGGTCAAGGCCGTTTAGTAGAAGCACAAGTATGCTTTGGATTCTCTGGTTTTGTGTGGTGTTCTCCTATTATGGAATGTTCTTATGGCTCCCTTCGGTAATGGTATTAAAGGGCTTTTCACTCATTAAAGGCTTCGAATATGTACTCATCATGACTTTAGCACAGCTTCCGGGGTATTTCAGCGCTGCATGGTTAGTAGAGAAGAAGGGTCGTAAGCTGACATTAATATTCTACTTAATCGGTACTGCAGTTAGTGCTTGGGGATTTGGCTCTGCGCAGGGAGTGACTGGATTAATTGTTATGGGAGCATTCCTATCCTTCTTTAACCTTGGGGCATGGGGAGCTATGTATGCTTATACACCAGAACTGTATCCACATTCTATTCGGGCAACAGGAGCTGGTGCAGCTGCTTCATTCGGGCGGATTGGTGGTATATTAGGGCCTTTATTTGTTGGATATATGGTGACTGGTCACTACAATTTCGATATGATTTTTGGCGTATTCTGTATTGTGATTATAATAGGAGCCGCTGCTGTTCTCACACTTGGAACTGAAACCAAAGGTGAATCCCTGCCAACAGATCCAATTCCCCAGTAAAATTCTTAATTTGATGCAATAAGATGATGATCGGTTCAGGGGGAGCTAGAATGAAGGAATGGAATGAGAGGCAGAAGAGGTTACTTAATG
>DATFAS010000250.1:0-14960 GCA_035254305.1 Bacillota bacterium | reverse complement strand
CGTTTGTTATTTTCATATATATGAATCAATGATTGATTGGTGTTAAGCAAGAAAACTAGAGAGTCAAAAGTTCGTATATGATTTCTTATTATTTTTCATAATTTTTTTCCCTTACTTTACTAAATTACGACAATAATATATGATATAGTTAATTCAATTGAATAAATCCTTCGGGGCAGGGTGGAAGTCCCTACCGGCGGTGATGAGGGGAACCTCTTAGTCCGTGAGCGCGGTGTTATTGTGATGCTAAGCTGATTTGGTGCAAATCCAAAACCGACAGTATAGTCTGGATGGGAGAAGGAATGGTTATGCATAGTGGCTGGTGATCCGGCAATTTATTGCTTTTTCGTTTGCCATATTAAGAATATGGTTGAAGGATATGGCAATCATGCTGTGTTTTCATCTGTAACCTATGTTTACTTAAAATTACCTTCCCCCTCGAAAAGGATGCTATCTTTTCGGGGTTTTTATTTTTATAACAGCTATTGAAGGGAGAGACTACGAGAAGTTGAACCACGAATTTTATATGGATTTGGCTCTTAAACTGGCTAGATCAGGCTATGGACAAGCACAACCAAATCCCATGGTTGGAGCTGTGATTGTTAAGGATGGGGAAATTGTCGGCATGGGAGCCCATCTTAAGGCGGGTGAGCCACATGCTGAGGTGCATGCATTTGCTATGGCTAAGGAAAAGGCTCAGGGAGCAACGCTTTATGTAACCTTAGAACCCTGCTCACACTTTGGTCGGACTCCGCCATGTGCCGAGGCTGTAATCCGTTCAGGAATATCGAAAGTAGTCATTGCGACACTTGATCCCAATCCGCTTGTAGCAGGCAGAGGAAAGAGGATGCTTGAGGAAGCGGGGATTGAAGTTTTGGTTGGTGTTCGTGCTGATGAATCCCGCCAACTTAATGAAATCTTTAATTGCTTTATTACGACGAAAAAACCATTCGTCACGATTAAAACGGCAAGTACATTAGACGGAAAGATTGCCACGGTCACAGGCAGCAGCCGTTGGATAACAAGTGGGGAAGCAAGAGAGCAGGTCCATCATTTACGTAATGTTTATCAAGCTATTCTTGTAGGGGTAAATACGGTAATCGAGGATAATCCAGAATTAACCACAAGACTTCCAGATGGTGGTAGAAACCCGATTCGTGTCATCTTAGACTCCAAGCTGCGAACTCCAATGGATGCTAAGGTTATCATAGATAGACAAGCACCAACATGGATTTATACTACATTTGATGCACCAGAGGCAAGGAAAGAAGAGCTAGAACAGCAGGGGATTAAAGTGATCCCTGTTTGTAAGGGATCTCGTGTAGAAATTCCTGCAGTATTATCCCATTTGGGTGAACAGGGGATTTCCTCTCTTCTAGTAGAGGGAGGAAGTCAGGTGAATGGAGCATTCTTAACTGCAAAAGCAATCAATAAGGTGATTTGCTATTTATCCCCGAAGCTTGTTGGGGGACTTGGTGCACCTACCCCATATGGTGGAATAGGAGTGCAAGAGATGAATCAAGCGGTTCAGATCACCAATTTCACTGTAACACAGGTTGGCCGTGACGTGTGTATAGAGGGATATCCATTATGGGAGGCTTAGATGTTTACAGGAATTATTGAAGAAGTCGGGAGGATTCAAGGAATTAAAAGAGGAAGTAAATGGTGCGTCCTTACTATTCAAGCTAAGCATGTGCTTGTTGACGTGAAATTGGGGGACAGTATCGCCGTAAATGGTGTGTGTCTCACTGTAACTTCCTTTACCAATACACAGTTTAGTGTTGATGTGATGCCTGAAACCTTCGAGAAGACAAACCTTGCGGGATTATTGACAGGTTCTAAGGTTAATTTAGAACGAGCCATGATGGCTGGAGGACGGTTTGGTGGTCATATGGTGTCCGGACATGTAGATGGTCAAGGAATGATTCTGTCCAAAACCAAAATGGGGAATGCCGTCGTTTTTAAGGTTCAAGCTGAAGCTGTACTTCTTTATTACATGATACCTAAGGGTTCTATAACCATAGATGGCATTAGCTTAACTCTGTTAGATGTTGAGGCAGATTCTTTCTCTATTTCGATTATTCCTCATACCATTGAGATGACTACTCTTCACGAGAAAGATCGTGGAGACCGAGTGAATTTAGAGTGTGACATGATTGGTAAATATATTGCAAAGTATCTAACCGATCGCAAATTGTCAACGGGTATTACTCAGTCCTTTTTATCAGAACATGGATTTATCTAAAATAGTAAAGGAAGAAAAGGGGAGGATACTATGTTTCATACCATTGAGGAGGCTCTATCAGATTTAAGAGAAGGAAAATCAGTCATTGTTGTTGATGATGAGGATCGAGAAAATGAAGGTGACCTTATTGCCCTAGCGGAAAAAACAACACCAGAAACGATTAATTTTATGATTACACATGCAAAAGGGCTTGTTTGCGTCCCGATTACACAGGAACGGGCAAGAGAATTAAATCTTGTCCCAATGGTATCGAAGAATACGGATTCACACGGAACGGCCTTTACGGTTTCTGTTGACGCTGTAGGGACCTCAACAGGGATATCAGCCTTCGAGAGGGCAAAGACCATTCATGACCTACTTGATCCTTCTAGAGAGGCAGAGCATTTCAAACGCCCAGGCCATATCTTCCCATTGGTTGCTAAGGATGGAGGAGTGCTTAGAAGAGCAGGGCACACCGAAGCTGCCGTTGATTTAGCCCGACTAGCAGGAGCCTATCCTGCGGGAGTGATTTGTGAAATCATTAAAGAAGACGGAACCATGGCAAGACTACCTGATCTACTTGAGATTGCAAAAACATTTGGGCTTAAAATCATTTCGATTGCAGATCTCATTAACTATCGCACCCACCAGGAGATGTTGATCACAAGAGAAGTGGAAATCTCACTTCCAACCGATGCTGGTGAGTTCCGTGCGGTGGCGTATACGAATCAGGTGAATAATCAGGAACATATTGCACTCGTTAAAGGGACGATTAATCCTGAGGAGCCAACTCTTGTTAGAGTACATTCCGAGTGTTTAACAGGGGATGTATTCCATTCTCATCGTTGTGATTGTGGACCACAGCTCAACCGGGCACTTGAACAGATCGAAGAAGAAGGGAAAGGAATTCTTCTATATATGCGTCAAGAGGGGCGTGGGATTGGGTTAATTAATAAGTTGAAAGCCTACAAGCTGCAGGAACAAGGGTTTGATACAGTAGAAGCCAACGAACAGCTTGGGTTTGCACCGGACCTTCGAGAGTATGGAATTGGTGCCCAAATCCTTAAGGATCTTGGAGTTAGAAAAATCAAGTTAATGACGAATAATCCTAGAAAGATTAAAGGATTGAACGGATATGGCTTGGAGGTAGTGGAACGAGTTCCTATTCAGATTACAGCAAACAAGGATAACGAGTATTACCTAACAACCAAGAAGAATAAGCTTGGTCATCTATTAAGTTTATAAGGAATCGAGGAGAAGAGAGAATGCATAAGACATTTGAGGGACATTTAGTTGGTACAGGACTTAAAGTAGGTATTGTGGTAGGTAGGTTTAATGAGTTTATTACATCGAAGTTATTGGGTGGAGCCTTGGATGCTCTGAAAAGACATGGTGTAGAAGAGCAGGATGTGGAAGTAGCCTGGGTGCCAGGGGCATTCGAAATCCCTCTGATCACGAAGAAGATGGCAGAGAGTGGTCGATATGATGCGGTTATAACCTTGGGAACGGTTATTAGAGGAGCTACTCCTCATTTTGATTACGTATGTAATGAAGTAGCTAAAGGGGTTTCAGCGATTGGGCTGCAAACAGGAATACCAACCATCTTCGGAGTATTAACCACAGACTCGATTGAACAGGCGATTGAACGTGCGGGTACGAAAGCGGGCAATAAGGGCTGGGAAGCTGCAGCAGCGGCGATTGAAATGGCTAATTTAACAAAGCAAATTGGATAATAAACAAGGCTGGCTGAGGAGTTTATACAAGTTCTCTTGGCCAGCCTTTAATTATTTTAGATATAAATGAGTGGGGTAGGCTCCACTAAAACAAGCCACACAGCGATTAGGGGTGTCTACTAGATCTATATCTACCGCTTTCAACAAACCTTCTTGACTGAGAAAAGCAAGTGTATCTGCTCCAATAGCACGACCCATAGCATGCTCAGCATCCCATTGATTGGCAAGTAATTCCTCCCTCGTCGGCATATCTATCCCATAGAAGCATGGATTACGAACCTGTGGCGAGCTAATTCGGACATGAACCTCTTTAGCCCCTGCATCACGAAGTAATTGAACAATTCTCCGACTTGTCGTCCCACGTACGATTGAATCATCCACCAAAACCACTCGTTTTCCTTCGAGTAAATCACGTACCGCACTTAATTTCAGCCGAACGGCTAATTCTCGCAGCTCCTGAGTGGGTTCGATAAAAGACCGGCCTACATAAGGATTCTTAATTAAACCCATTTCATAAGGTATACCGGATTCTTGGGAAAAGCCAATTGCAGAAGGGATGCTTGAATCAGGAACAGCAACAACTATGTCTGCATCAACAGGATGTTCTTTTGCTAGATTTTTACCTAATGCCTTCCTGGTGGTTAAGACACTCTTTCCATGTATGATGCTATCAGCACGAGCAAAATAGACAAACTCAAAGGAACAAAGAGAAAGCTTTTCGTGAGGAGCGAAGCGACCGGATTTGACCCCACTTTCATCAATGGCTAACCACTCACCTGGTTCAACCTCTCTCCAATATTTGGCTCCCATTGCATCTAGTGCGCATGTTTCCGATGCTGCGATGACGGAGTCGCCTAGCTTCCCTAGAGTAAGAGGTCGTAATCCATGACGATCCAGGGCAATCACCATCTTTTTTTCCGTCATCATAAGTAATGCAAAAGCTCCATCGATTTTAGCAAGTACATCAGGAGACGCATCCTCAATCGTCTTTTTGGCAGAACGTGCAAGAAGATGGGCAATGATTTCAGTATCTGTTGTGGTTTGAAAAATACTACCTTGTTCGTGGAGGATCTTACGTTCAAGGCTTGCATTTACTAAGTTCCCATTATGCGCAATGGCCAAGTCTCCCTCACGATATTTAAAGACAAGAGGTTGAGCATTGCGAATCATGCTCTCTCCAGATGTAGAATAGCGAACATGTCCAATTGCCATATTACCTTTTAATCGATCAAGAATCGATCGTGTAAAGACTTTGGTAACAAGTCCCATATCTCTGTGATAACGGAAGGTCTTCCCGTCACTAACTACAATTCCAGCACTTTCTTGTCCGCGATGCTGTAGGGCATGTAAACCATAATAGGTTAAATCAGCCGCTTTCGGATGATTAAAGATCCCAAAAACTCCACACTTTTCCCGTAAATCAGAAGTCAACGTTACTTACCTCCAAGGTCCATTCCCTAACGGGAAAGTGAATTTTTCTCTTCCTTCAGTATTACCTATTTTGAGATATAGGAAACCTATTGGAGATAGATTGTCTGTGTTAGAATATCTAACATAAGTGATGACTTCAGCTATTGTTCACGTATATAATGTAATGAAAACTAACATTGAAGAAAAGGAATCAACAAGGAGGCTACCGATGAATTACAAGGATAGAAAAGTGATCACGATAGGAGTTGTTAGTGAGCTAACAGGCCTCTCTGAGAGACAAATTCGATATTATGAGGAAAGAAAATTAATATTCCCAGAACGATCAAAGGGTGGGACGAGAAAATACTCCTTTTCAGATGTGGAGAGGCTTGTTGATATTGCAAATAAGATTGAAGATGGGATGCAGACTTATGAAATTAAGCAGGAAAGTAAGATGACGAATGATGTACGGAATAAAATGCTGCGCGGACAAATTAATGCTGCATTTAATCTTAGAAAATAACCCTGTCTAATGTTTAAGGATGTGTATGTTTCTTCTTCTCCCTATATTTGAATAACGATTGAGTAAATAATTCCATTCCTTGAAGAATCTGACTCTGTTCGTAATCGGTTAGCTGTTCAAGAATAGATTCATAAAAATGGAATGATTGTTCAAGCACATGGTGTAGGGACTTTCTCCCTTTATCAGATAAGGATACTAAAACCTCACGTCGGTTATCTTCATTTAGTTCTCTGGTAATAAACCCCCCCTTCACTAAACCATCCACCAAGCGGCTTACGGTACTCCGTTCTAATAAAAGCTTATCTGAAAGCTCACCAATCGTGGTTGTTTCAGCCTCTAATTCTTGTAGGGCAAATACTTGTGAAGGGGATAGATGAAATCCGCAAGGAGTTACGTTCTGATCAAGTAAATGGAATAAACGAATGGACTTCTGAATGTTAAGATGGAGTTGAGAAATTTCTTCCTGTTTCAATGCTTTTCACCCTCCTGTGTATACTAAAATAAATGTATAATGCATAAATTCTATTGGGAATACAACTATTCGTCAATAGGTAACAAGTTGGATGAAATTACACAAATTCGCCACTTTTGTACTACTGATTCTGGATAGAAGTGGCATTTGTTGTTTACTTGTATTCTTTTTAGAATTTATAATAAAAGTAGATTTATACTATTTTTAGTCTAGGCGACTACGAAGCTCATATAGGATTCGTAGTATTTTTTTCTTCGATTAGTCATCCATTCTGATTTTTGGAAGAAATCAGCAGGGGGGTCCATAATGAAAAAATTGATTAGTTTACGTTGGTTTTTAGTTGGAATGATTGTCATATTAATTGCCATTCCTTTATTTATAGATAGTACATTTGCTTATCAAGAAAAGGCGAAAGATAAGCAAGATATGGCATCTAATGAGACTAGAATTTTTGCAAAAGAAATAAAAATAGGTATTGAAAATCAATTGTTAGAGATTCAAACAACCATGAGTCAAATGACCAGTGATCCCGATCTGTTGTCCATGGATCCTTCTAGGCAAGCTAAATTTCTAGAGAAGGTTGGGCATCTGCTTTCCTCTACACAATCCATGTTTGTGACAGACGAATTTGGTAAAATGACAGCCCGAAATGATGGTGGAGCTTTAGGAAATGTTGCAGATCAAGAATATTTCAAGATAGCTATGGAAGGAAAAGCAGCCATCTCCGGATCAACCATCTCAAAAGAAACCAACCAACCTACGATTACGATTGCCTTGCCCATCGTAGTGGATGCAAAAAACATTGGAATATTTGCTACAAATTTAAATCTAAATTGGTTAGAGAGAACTATTCAAGACGTTAAGGTAGGGCAGGTTGGGTTTGCCTACTTAACAGATCAGAATGGTGTGCTGCTGGCTCATCCTAATTATGATGATTATGTCGTAAAACAAGTAAATGTGCAAACAGAGCCTGCTGTTATAGCTGCACTGCAACAACAAGAGGCAACTACGTCGTTTAGGGATTCACAAGGAATATCTTATGTAGGAAGCTATACTCCAATCATGACTTATTTCCCTAATGTTTCGTGGGCACTTGTCATACAGCTTCCATTAAGTGAAATTAAAGCGGCAAGTCATCAGGTTCTTATTCGCGATATCCAAATCGGGGCGTTACTCCTATTGATTGCATCCTTATTAACATATTACATTTCCTTAAAGCTTGTAAAGCCAATGGATGAACTTGTGAAAGTAACGAGCCTTGTAAGTCAAGGGGATTTAACCTCGAGAGTTAATATTCTAACCAAATTTAAGGAGTACCAGCGTTTAGGCCATTCAGTTCAGGACATGGTTGTTAAGCTACGAGAACTTATCGTAAACACTCAACAAAATGCAAAAGAGGTATTCGGTGCTTCTGAGCAGTTGGCCTCTGGCGTTCAGAATATAGCAGATGGAGCAAATCAGGTAGCAACCACTATGGGAGAGCTTTATTCGGGTAATGAAAATCAAGCCCAGCAAGTAGAGAAGGTAGCCAATGAAACAGAACATCTTCAGAGTGAAATCCAGGCTGTTTCACAGAAGGCTAATGATGTCAATCAGTTAACAAACTCCCTAAATCAGGAATCAAGAAAAAGTATGGAAAGAGTGGCAGAAGCTTCTCTTCAGATGGACCAAATTCAAGAGATGGCAAGAAGATCAGCAGAGCAGGTTTGGTCCCTGCATGAAAAGACAAAGGATATTGAAAAAATGACCACGTTGATTATGGGGATCTCTAGACAAACGAATCTACTTGCTCTTAATGCAGCGATAGAGGCTGCAAGGGCAGGAGAGCATGGGAAGGGATTTGCAGTTGTGGCAGATGAGGTTCGTAAGCTTGCAGAACAATCAAACCATGCTTCCGAAGAAATAACCCTCATTCTATCGAAGATTCAAAGAGAAACGACGAATACACTTGAATCGATGAATGATAGTGTTCAACAGGCAAAGCTAGGTACCACGACAGTGAGAGATATTCTTAGCTCACTTGAGAAGATTAACTCTTCTATTGGGGATATTGCTCATCATACCAACGAAGTTGCGGCAGTATCGGATCGGATGAGTGAAATGACGAATCAAGTATCGAATGCGATTAGTAACCTGGCGGCTCTTTCTGAACAGACGGCTGCAGCCACACAAGAAGTAACTGCGTCTGTTCATACACAATCGACAGTTGTTGTGACATTGTCAGAGTCTGCAGAGGATTTAGCGAAGCTTGCCCATTCACTAGATCAGGCAGTTATCCAATTTAAGATATAAGTCCCTCTATTTTGGAGGGACTTATTTTTTTAGAAAAAGGCACTAGGGTTTGATTAAATTTAGTAAACATCACGCTTAGAAAAGACCCAGAATGAAATGATGATCCCAGCTAATCCCCACATACTTAATACAGCAAGGGAGAATCCAAGGGTCATGCCATCAATAGGAGGTGCCGCACCACTCAAATAATTGGGTAAAGTCATGTTAATCATGAATAGATATTTGGCAGATTCCCAATCAGAGACCATATTACTCAGCACGGCCCCACTAATAAGTGTAGCTAACATGACTCCCATGCCAGCAGCAGTTGTACGGATTAATACAGAAACCATAAAGGACAAGGTTCCGACGATCACACAAACAAACCAAATGAGTCCATACTCCATTAGGAGATATTGCCATTGTGGCAATAAATGAACCTGACTCGTATTCAGACTTCCAGATGTAGCGCTAAAGCCACTTAAGACAGGCATATTCCATCCAGAAAAGCCAAAAACCATTCCTGGGATGAAGAAGGCGGTAGCAACGACAATGAAGACAATCGCTGATACGGAGAGGATCATAGTAATATATTTGCTTAGAAGGATTTTCCACCTTCGAACTGGTCGTGTCAGAAGCATCTTAATCGTTCCGCCACCGTACTCAGAGGATACGATATCACATGTCGCCACCATAATAAGGAGTGGGATCAGTAAGGTTACCGCTTGGCCACCGAAGGTTCGAATGAAGGTGGGAGCACCGGGTGCATTAGGATTTATATTATGATCCAAATAGTATTGCTGTTGGGCAAGCCTGATTTTTAAAGATTGCCTTATCATACTTGGGCCGTTGGAATTAGACATGCGATTCTGTGCGTCCGTAATCTGCTGTTGCAAAGTTGTTCGCCAGTCCGTCGTGCCTAACCTTTGCAGTGCATTCTGTGTAGTTCGGTACTGGGCATAGGTAAATATAGAGATAATAAATAGAATGACAAGTAAAATGACGACAAAACGTTTTTTACGAATAAGCTTTAACATCTCGTTTTCGACTAGACTAATCAATCCTTTCACCTCCTGTTAGCTCTAAAAATAGATCTTCAAGTGTGGGAGATTGCCGTCTCATCTCTAGAATATCGATGTTTTCACTTATTAGTTTTTTATTCCAGTGGGGAATTTCATTCGCTAGATAAGGAGTCCACAGTGTTTCATCCCCACCATTGTGGACCTCAGTCATCTGGCCTAATATCTCTCGTGCTTGGTTCAATGGGTGAACACGCCAAACGAGACGTTCCTTTTCTGTTAATAAATTCTCCACCGTATCGACTCGCTGCATCATTCCTTTGGATATAATAGCCACACGATCACACATCAATTGGATTTCGCTTAATAAATGACTAGAGACAAATACACTAAGTCCCTCATGCTCTGCAAGAAATCGGATAAATTGTCTCATTTCCCGAATTCCAGCTGGGTCGAGCCCATTGGTGGGTTCATCAAGGATGAGAATCTTTGGTTTGTTAAGTAGCGCTTGAGCAATACCAAGACGCTGACGCATACCAAGAGAATAAGTCTTTACGCGATCGTGGATCCGTTTGTCGAGTCCAACTAATTCTGCGACTTCCTTCATTCTAGCTTCAGTTATTCCTGGCACCATTCGAGCAAATAAGTTTAGATTTTCCCAACCCGTCAAATAAGGATATAGTTCTGGATTTTCTACGATACACCCTAAATGACGCATAGCTTCGGGGAAATGGGTGGCTAAAGAGTATCCACATATTTCAACTGTCCCAGAGGAGGGGCGAATCAATCCTACAAGCATCCGAATGGTCGTCGTTTTACCAGCACCATTCGGGCCTAGAAAACCAAATACTTCACCTTTTTTTATCTCGAAATCAATACCCTTAATGATTTCTTTCTTTCCGATCATTTTTTTAAGACCCTGGACTTTCATTGTGATTTCCAAACAGGCTCCTCCTCTCTTATGGAGTTAGTAATGGCAGTAATCTTCCCGCAATTCGTTGGTATCCTTTGCTATTCGGGTGAAAATGGTCAGTATATAAAAATTGTTCTTCATTCAACGCAAAGAGATCGAAGGTTGGAACAAAAACCATATTCGGATAATTAGCCACTATATCTGCCGTATCATTATTCCATTGACGAATAATTTGCGAGATAATGCCAGCATTCGGTTGGTCTAAGTAAGGATTGTAAAGACCAATCAGATATAGGGTGGCCTTGGGATTGACTGCTCGTATTTGATCTAATATCCGACCAAAATGATTTTTGTAGGAAGTGAAAATATCCCGAAACTGTGCGGGTGTTAATTCGTTCATGGTTTTTGCTTGTTGATTCAGATCATTTCCCCCAATCGTCATGAGGATCACATTTGCTTGTCCAATTTGTCGAAGGACTTCCTGCTCGCTTAATTGCTTCGAGAGTTGTTCTGAAGTTTGACCATTAATGGCTAAATTACTAATGCTTATGGTTGTACCCGAATGTGTCCGCAGCTGGTCAACAACGTTTCCCACGTAGCCTTTTGCATTATCATCACCATAGCCACGAGTTAGGGAATCACCAAGCGCTAGGATCTTTATCTCGTTCTGATTTGTGGGAGCAGACTGCGAAATGTCAGGTGTACCAACAGCGCCATGAGGAATTTTCTGATCCATATACGCCCACACCAAACCTACTACGCATAGAAGGGATACGAATAAGGAAACTATGGATAGGATTCGAATCTTGACCATAATCCACCTCTTTTCTATTTAGATTAGATTTCCCCTAATGAATAGGTGAGAACTATTTATGGGCCTATAGGTGAAGGCAATAGAATAAATAGAGGGATGACTTAAAGTGCATCCCTAAGATTATTATACAATGAATGGATAGGATCATAGAATGGGGTGAACTGTAAAGATTGCAAATATTTTCAGGAGCGAAGGATTTTTCAGAGAAACAGGCTTCTTAATGAGTAGGAAGTTCTTCTAAAGGCTGCAGGTGAGGAGTTGCTTCCCATGCTTGGGCAGTTCCATTTATTTGGTATTTGTAATCGACACGTCCTAGGATTAGGGATTGGTATACAGGTCCAATATGTGAGTTTCGACTATCTAAGCTTATATTGCGATTATCTCCCATGACAAATACAGAACCATCAGGAACATAGGTGATCTCCATATAGTCGATCATTGGTTCTAATAAATAATTTTCAAGAAGGGGTACACCGTTTCGAATCACCTGACTATTATTTACTTCAATCGTATCCCCCGGTAATCCAATCACTCGCTTAATGAGATATTGGTCATTCATGTCGGGGCTTTGGAATATGATAACATCCCCGTATTTTGGCGGTTGGAAGTCGTAGGCAAGCTTGTTAAGCAGGACTTGGTCTCCGTTGTGGAAATTAGGGAGCATAGAGGAACCATCCACTTGGAAAGCAACCACAAGATGCTGCTTTGAGACAAATAATGAAATCGCAAAAAATAAAAGCAAAATGATCCATTTTTTCTTAAACATAGGAAGGCCCCCCTTGTGATTGACCATATTATTCTTTATGATTGCTTTTTACAGTTAATACAAGAAAAATGTTGTAAATACAGGTGTAACGAAAGAATGGATGTGATAAATAATTACCAATTATACCCATTTGATAGTATTGTAAAACGGTAATCTGAAATCCAATTGAAAGATAAAAAAATAGGCTATAGGTTCCTTGACATGTCTAACGTGAAAATAGGAAAACTTGTGAATTTTGTCACTGATAGAATGTTCTTTTCATTCTAAAATACGAGTAATACGTATCTGTAAGAAAATTGAGAAAAAGGATGTTATGACCATGGCTGCTGATAAAGGAAAATGGACATTGGTTTTGTTTATGCTTTTTCTATTCGTTCTAATGTATCGTCCAGAATCGATAGGGGCTCATTCTGCCTTATTAGAGGCAAATCCCTCAATCAATAGTCATGTGGATCAACCACCTTCGGAAATTCAACTCAAATTTAACGAAAGACTCGAGAAAGAACTTTATTATATACATCTTTTTGATGAACAGGGTAACTTGGTAACGGAAAACGAAACACAAATGAGTCAGGATCAGACGGAAATCTGGTTATCTGTACCACGACTTCATGAAGGGAATTATACCGTTTCCTATCAAGTGATCTCAGCTGATGGACATCCGATTTCGCAAGCTTATCTTCTATCCGTAGGGAATGTAGCAGAGAAATATGATCCAAACCGTTATGCCTATTCTGCAGACCATGGTAATGCCTTTATTTGGTTCATTAGAACGCTATATTATTTTAGCCTGCTTGCTCTATGTGGATTGGTTATATGGAAGTATATTTTTCCCACTCAAGATCAGGAGGGGGGAAGGAAGTCTCGCTATGATGGATGGCTTAACTATGCGATATGGAGCTATTTCTTCTTTCTCATACTTCTAGGAGTTATACAATTTTTTGATATTTTAGGTGAGTTTGGGATCGGGGACGTTCCTGCAGCATTTTTACATACGACCTCTGGTCAAGCCTGGTGTAGCTCATTAGTATTGATTGTTTTAGGTGTTTTTTTATTCGGAAGAAGAAAAGGGCTGGATATTTTCCTTATCACTTCCTTAATTGTGGCTGAGGGGATGAACGGCCATTCAATGACGAATCCTCCTGTTTGGCTTTCCATATTCTCTGATGTGATTCATTTGGCAGCGGCATCTATTTGGTTAGGCGGTTTAGCTTACCTTCTCATTATTTGGGATCACCGAGAGAATTATTTACTTCGTTTTTCACAATGGGCTTTGTGGAGTATCGTTGCCATCTTATGTACAGGCATTAGCTTAACACTGATTTATGTCCCTACTCTTTCCTATTTGTTTCGAACTCAGTGGGGAATTCTGATTTTGGTTAAAGGCTTTCTAACCTTATGTGTAATAGCTGTGGCTTCTATTATTCGGAGAAGAATGTCCCGCAGTAGCGACTCTAGTTTTCAATTTTGGTTGAAATGGGATTATGCTATTTTGGGTATGATCGTTTTTATCGTAGGAGGACTCACAATCTCAAGTCCGATTCCCACGAATGACCCATTCATTTGGAATGAAAGACAAAACAATCTTTTTATGAATATGGAGATCACACCGAATAATCCAGGGGTGAATAACACCTTTAATATGGCGGTGGAATTACCAAAAGAAAAGAAGGTGAAGGAGGTTGAACTCAGTCTCATTCATCAGGGAGAGCAAAAGATTGCCCCGATCTTGGTGCCTCTGAAGCACCTAGATAATAGTGTTCCAGAAATTAACCGGTATTCCTATACGAGTGTGGGACCCTATCTCTCCATTCCTGGGACATGGATGGTGAAACTAGAAGTATCGGATCAGGAGGATAACTGGACAGAGTTTAAGAAAGAAATGACGATTTATCCGATTCCAAAAAAATAAAAGACCAGGCTCATAAGCAAGCATGGCCTTTCCTTCCTACAATGTTTCAATAATCTTTAGTAGCTCTGCTAAATGACCGATTTCGTAGCTAGGAATGACCTCTCCTGTATGTGGGATATGATTACGATTGATCCAAGCAGATTTGATCTTCGTACGTGTTGCGCCCGTAATGTCCGTCGTTAATTTATCTCCAACCATGATCGCTTCATCACTTCCAAGGGAAAGCAGGCCAAGTGCATGTTCAAAAATAGAGCTATCAGGCTTTCCTTTGCCAAAGGCACCAGAGATGACAATATGGTCAAAATAAGGTGCAAGCTCAGGAACACCAGCAAGCTTTTCCTTCTGCAGCTCAGGAGAACCATTGGTTAAAAGTAATAGTTTGTAATTTCCTTTTAGTTTGTCCAATATTTCGAAGGTTTCCTCATATACGATGGGGCGATTACGACGTTCAGCAGGAAACATCTCGGCTAACTGCTGACCCAATTCAGGGTCGTCAACACCTACAGCTTTAAGACCATTGGTCCAAGCATTCTTGCGGTAAGTAGGAACGATTGCCTTAAGCTTACCAAATTGTTCATGGTGTTCTTCATCATTGAAATTAGCCCAGAGACCTTCAAATGGATTGATACCGATCATGGTCGTAAAGGGATAGGTTTCATACGACATATACAATTCACGTGCCGCTTGGCGGACAGCTTCTTCAAGTTCATGTGGGTTGATACCGTATTTTTTCTCCGCTTCCTGACAGGTTGCAAAAAATGCTTCTCTAACACTTCGTTCGTCCCACAAAAGAGTATCGTCTAGATCAAAAAATATGGCCTTTAACAAGGAACCACACCACCTTCTGAAATTTTTCAACCATATTGTATCACAAAAGAGCAAAAACGAATATTTGATTATTTT